>JASFOC010000276.1:0-4285 GCA_050116715.1 Gammaproteobacteria bacterium | reverse complement strand
CCGTCTTTACCGGCGGCGGCATCTGCAGCGAGCCTGTTTTTTCCGCCTCGGCCGGACGCAGAACCACCGGACAGGGCGGCAAGGGATGGATACAGGGTCGGGACTGTTGTGGTTGGGAACTGCACAGCTTCCGGTCGTTCCCGGATTGAGGATAAACCCTGCAACATGCGCAGGGTCAGGTAACAGGCGTGCAACCGGCGTGACCGGAGCGTATTAACCTAACTCAACCCTGCAATAAAATCCCGGCAGCTCAGCTCTGTTACCTCGATATCATTGACACGCCTTGTTGGCAGTTTCCGGCGCTCGGCCAACACCAGCCTGCCGCTTCTGGTTTTCAGTGGAAACCGTGCAACAGGTATGTACTGGCGACGGTGTTTATTTCTTTTCTCGGCCATTGCCCCTTCCTTGATTCAAGCAGTTTGCTTTTTGATTGTTAACTCCAATTATATAGCCGGAATTGCCGCAGCAACACAACACGGACAGGGATACAGACTCATTTCAACAGCCAGGCTCGTGCCGCTGCTCCTGCTGCATTGGCCATTGGTACAAGAAACAGTTCCAACCGGAAACAGGATGTTTTACTGACCACCGGATCACTGCGTTCAGGAGTCCGGTTGCCATGGGTACTGTCTGTCCACAACGGCGGCCAGATCGCTCAGATGCCTGGGAGCCGTGCATACTGCAGTGGCCACAGCCGGTAACTCCCGGTTGCGGCTGAGCCCGGCATCGATCAGCATCTGCGTCGGCGACATGCACGCAATCGCCCGATCTCACGGGCTTGACGGGTAATGCCTGCACACGCGCGCCTCTACCAGGGCAAGCGCGCTCCATCGAAAGCGAAAAACTGTCCTGATTGTGAGGGCGCCAGGCCATCAAGGACATTCAGCATCCCGGTGACGCTTCTCTCGGGGGTAAACAACTGCTGCTTCGGCACACTGCGCTGAAAAGGTTTCGACAAGGCAGTGTCCGTTGTCCCGGGATGCAACGCGGCCACCACGACATTGGGCAAGGTTCGCTGCCACTCTATGGCAATTGTTTTGAGGCACATGTTCAGGGCCGCCTTCGATGCCCTGTAACTGACCCATCCACCCAGGCGGTTATCCTCGATACTGCCAACTTTCGCAGAAACGCACGCGAAAATCGCCGGCCGTCCGTGACGAAACTTGCCATGCAGGTGTTTTGCCAGCAACAGGCTGGGGAAGGCATTAACGCGCATGCACTGCAGAAAAAAACCGGACTCCACCTGGCGTACAGTTTTTTCGGGACCCCGCTCCGGCGTGTGCAGCATGCCTGCGGCATTGATCACCCAGTCGACTTCACCAATTGCTGCTGCCCATTCCTGAATCGCAGATTCATCAGTCAGGTCCAGCTGCATCCAGCTGACATTTGACTGCACGCTTTCCGGCGGGTGGCGGTGGTAGGTGGCGATGATGTTTCCTGCCCGGGTACGGGAGGCGAGCGCCTCGACAAAGGCACCACCTATGCCACCCGAACCACCCGTCACGATGATGTTCACATCCAGCACCCCTGTTTCGCCACAACAGTACCAGTACGACCCCAGCGGCTCCGCACGGCCTGCCGTGGTGCGGATTCAGACGGCATGATCTGGGTACACACGCGGGTCGAGCGCGGGACACTGTCAGGCATTCAGCAGAAAATCCCGCGGACCCGCATGTTTTCAGATGCAGCGACCATTCAGCTGTCCGCAGCGACCTCCTCTACAACCACACTGCCGGTCATGGAGGGATGAATACCGCAGTAATAGTTAAACAGACCATCCTTCTCGAACGTATGGCTGTAGGTCTGGCCATTGTAAAGAGTGCCTGACCCCAGACCGTCAGCATTGCCGTTGATGGTATGCGGCATAGGGCCTTCGTGCACCCAGGTCACCGTTGTACCCGGCTTCACGGTGATGTGCTCCGGCTCGAAACGCATGCCGCTGATACGCACGGTGATGCTTTCACCCGAGGCGTTGTTGTCACCCTGCGCGTTGCCCGGATCGGATTGTTGAGTCTGTGCGGTAACAGTTCCCGGCCTGCCCGGCCAGGCATGCATTGGCCGGTTGTAGGGCACCGGCATCATGCCAGGGTGTACACCCGCTGCAGGGTTGTACCGGTAAGGCATTCTCTGTGTGTAACCCGGTTGCGGCCCCGGGGAACTGTAGGGATAGTAACCCCCCGCCATCGGCTGATTCTTCATGCAGCCTGGACCGGCCAGCACTGCTTCAGGCGCGAGCATTGCCACCACAATCAGCGAAAAAACACTGCCAGCACTCCTGCCTGCGAAAATGGATTTTTTCATGATCTGCTCCTGTGACATCAAATTGAAGTTCCAGTATCCGGATGATGTGTTGCTCCTGCAGTTTCATCTTATACATTAGTTGTACATTTATGTAAAGTTTATGTACATTTTTTGCGGGCATCAGGACTGTGCCACAGGGCGCCGCGAGCCAATTTGAAACACGCCCTGCCTGTCAGCAGCAGGATCAGGCCCCCCCGAAAATGCTGAAGGCAAATTCCACCGTCTTGCGCGCCCCGCGCAGCAGGCATCGCAAAAAAAAAACGGCAGCCACATCAGACTGCCGGAAATGGAGGCTTGAATGCCTCCGGGGGGGAGGGGGAATTCCCGCCTGCACCGCCAGGCGCGTATCCGCTACCTGCCCTGTATAGCCAGGGCCTGCGAATGAATCAGTTTCACAAGTTTTATCCCCGCGCCCCGATCAGGCGGTAAGAGGCAGAATCGAGGATTCCGGTTGTTGCCGGCAGCGAATGCGTTCCCGCGCATGAACCCGTTCTGCGCTACTGACCCTGCGGGCCGGTTCCACTTACCAGGAGACATAATTTTCTCCCTGGGGTATTTCAGTTTGCAGCGGTCTGCACACCGCTGTTGCAATAACCATGTTCGGGCTGACCGGCGGCCTGCTGACAGCAGCTTTTGCAACCGGCAGCCTGCTTCTGGGTAACGCATACCCTCGACACAAGACCGGCAACGACAACCCGCCGGCAGGTCGCCACGTGACAGTTGCCATCGCCTCGCTGTGAACTGGATGCAGTATTTCCGTTTTCATGCCACGAACCCTGTTTGTGACTACCTGGCCTCAGTCCTGCAGCATCCGTGCCAACCTGCCGGGGACTTGCACAAATCAATTCTTCACTGCAGCAGCAGGACGACACGACAATCACCAGGCAACTGATCCGCATACATAAAATTTCGGCAAGTCTCGCCATAGCCCGGGAGACGCAATCAACCTGGCGTTACTCCGGGACTTTTTCATGATTGCTGTTGCTGTCTTCTTGAAGAGTGGTTGGGGAAATATTCCCCACTCCCGCGTCTGGCTGGGGGCTATTCACCACAAGACGCTGTGTATCGCGGTGGATAATGGGCAGATATGTCTGCCTGCAGCAGACAACCGGGAAGCAGTCACCCCGGAAAACCGGGCGGCTTGCCAGCCACCCCATGCCGGTGAGGCGGCCCGCGGCAAGTACAATGTGTGTTTATCTATCCCCCGCCCGCCGCTGGACGGTTAAACAGCCGGTTGTTAACAGGCATCTAATCCACGGGAAAACCACGCTGGTATCAAACTTGCCTGTAGTTTAACCGGACTGTGGACCACCGGGTTTGAAATTCCCGGGCCGTGACACCGCACGGAGAGAGAGATGCATGCGAACACCAGAAAGCGTCCGAACTCACTACAGCAGCTCGGTAAAAAAGGCCAGTCTGTCCGGCTGAACTACATACGGCGCAGCCTGATCACGAGCGGTGCGCTCGACCGTTTGATTGAGCAGGACGGGTTGCATGGCATGACATCGAATCCGGCAATCTTTATAGCCAATGCCAGAATTGCCTGTAAACAGCATCAGTCAATCTTCTCCGGCAAGCGCTGGCGGCGCCTTGCACGGGCCGGGGCCGGGGCCCGGCACCAGCGACTGCTGCGGGCAAGCACCGGCACCAGGAATCCTGCTTACCGCGATGTCCATTATGTCGGGGAACTCACCGGGCGAGTCACCGTGAGCACGCTGCCTCCCGCCACACTCGACGCATTCCGCGATCACGGCAGGGTGCGAGAATCACTGACCGAATCGGTTGAAGAATCTGCGCGGCTGCTTGCCTTACCGGCAGATCAGGGCATCGTGCTGGACACGGTCACCGGACAGCTGCTGGATGAAGCTGTTGCTGCATTTGCCGAGGCCTGTGACAGGACCCTGAGCACCATTCACAAGCACCTGTCCGTCAGTCACGGGACAGTGCCGCACTAACATGCCGGTTCTGCTATCCGCTGCGAGGC
>JASFOC010000275.1:0-4290 GCA_050116715.1 Gammaproteobacteria bacterium | reverse complement strand
CAGATAGATGCGCGTGACCCTTGGGCTCTTGTTGGTGACCAGGTCGAGGAAGCCCGGGTCCTGATGGGAGAAACCATTGTGATCCTGGCGCCACACGGTAGACGTCACCAGGATGTTCAGCGAGGAGACCGGCGCCCGCCAGGGGATATCCAGCGCCTTCTCCAGCCACTTGGCGTGCTGGTTGAACATGGAGTCGATGACGTGGATGAAGGCTTCGTAGGAAGCGAAGAACCCGTGCCGGCCGGACAGCAGGTAGCCCTCTAGCCAGCCCTCGAGGGTATGCTCGGAGAGTACCTCCATCACCCGCCCGTCGCGGGCGAGATGTGAGCCGTCTGCATCTTCCGGCAGGATCTGCGCCATCCAGGCCTTGCCACTTGCCTGGTAGATATCATCCAGACGATTGGAGGCGGTCTCGTCCGGACAGAAGACGCGAAAGTTGTCCTGGTTGGCGCGCAGCACGTCGCGCAACAGCCGGCCGAGCGGACGCGTGTTCTCCTCGCTGGCCGCGCCCGGTTGCGCCACGCTGACCGCGTAGTCATGAAAGTCAGGCAGCACCAGTGCCTTGCGCAGCAGGCCGCCGTTGGCAACCGGGTTGGCGCTCATGCGACGCGCACCCGCCGGCGCGAGTCCGGACAGCGCCGGGTCGAGCCGGCCGTCCGCTGTGAACAATCGCTCCGGCCGGTAGCTCTTGAGCCACGCCTCCAGCTGGCGCAGGTGTGCCGGATTGCGGTGCGGGTCCAGCGGGATCTGGTGCGCGCGCCAGAATCCTTCAACCTTGTGCCCGTCGACCTCGGCGGGACCGGTCCAGCCCTTGGGGGTGCGCAGTACGATCATTGGCCACTCGGGCATGACCTGCGTACCCTCGGTGCGGGCCTGTCTCTGGATGGTGTGGATCTCGTCCATCACCGCATCCAGGGCTGCCGCGAGCAACTGGTGGACCACCGCCGGGTCATCGCCCTCGACGAAATACGGCTTGTAGCCATAGCCACGCATGAGGCCCTCGAGTTGTGCATGACTGATGCGCGCCAGCAGCGTCGGGTTGGCGATCTTGTAGCCGTTCAGGTGCAGGATGGGCAGTACCGCGCCGTCCCGGGCAGGGTTGAGAAACCGGGTACCGTGCCAGGCGGTGGCGAGCGGACCTGTCTCCGCTTCACCGTCACCGATCATGCAGGCAACGACGAGGTCCGGGTTGTCGAAGGCCGCGCCGAAGGCATGTGCCAGGCTGTAACCGAGTTCACCGCCTTCGTGCAGCGAGCCCGGTGTCTCCGGTGTGCAGTGGCTGCCGATGCCGCCGGGGAAAGAAAACTGTTTGAAGAAGCGCCTGAGGCCATCCTCATCCTGGCCCTTGTCCGGATAAACCTCAGCATAAGTGCCTTCGAGCCAGGCCTGGGAGAGCACCGCGGGTGCGCCATGGCCGGGACCCGAGAGGAAGATGACATCAAGATCCCGGCTCTGGATGAGGCGATTGAGATGAGTCCAGATCAGCGTCTGACCGGGGTCTGAACCCCAGTGGCCGAGCAGGCGCTTTTTGATGTGTTCGATCCTGAGTGGCGCCTTGAGCAGGGGGTTGTCGCGCAGGTAGAGCATGCCGGCGCACAGATACAGCGAGGCGCGCCACCAGGCATCCATACGCATGAGTGTTTCAGGCGCGAGCGGACCTGCCGGGGGGGGGTGTGCTGTCATAATTCGCTGTCTCCAGGCATACCAGGGGTCGATGATTGTCTGCGTGCAGTGATCAGGCTGCCGCCGCTGTGCCGTTGCAAGGTGATGCGCATCCCGGGGTTACCGTTCCCAGCACACCAGCCCTGTCTCCAGTGGCCAGCGCACCTGCGGGTGGGCGGGGATGACGCGCACGCTGTAGTGCGCCGCCGGTCTCCGGGTGGGGATTTCGGCATGATAGCGATAGCCGCCGCGCGAGCCCGCGAGCGGTTCGCCGCGCTGCAGGGCAATGCACTCCGGGCCGGTGCCGGGTGCCGCTGCATCGGCGTAGAGTTCGACGCGCACGCGCTCAGGTTGCAGTTCGTCGATATAGACCTGGGCGTCAACACGCAGGCGTTCACCATCGTGCTCGCGGCTGACCGCCGCAATGCGCACCCCGTTCCAGTGCCGGCGAGTGTGTTCCAGCCAGCGCTCGATCTCGCGTACCCGGCTGAAATCCGCTGTACAGCGGGCCCGCAGGGCAGCCGCCGCCGGCAGGTAATAGGTTTCGGTATATTCCCGCACCATGCGATTGGCGGAGAACTGTCCGGTGAGCCGCGCCATGCTCTCGCGCATGCGTGCCAGCCATGCCTGCGGCAGTCCCTGTGCATCGCGCTCATAGAAGGCGGTAACGACATCCTGTTCGAGCAGGGCGTAGAGGGCTTCCGCCTCCCGCCGATCCCACGCCGGATCCTCGCCGTGCTCGGCAGCATCGCCCAGCGCCCAGCCAACTTCGGGCTGGAAGGCTTCCGCCCACCAGCCGTCCAGCTCCGACAGGTTCAGGCCGCCGTTGACCAGTATCTTCATCCCGCTGGTGCCGCTGGCCTCCCAGGGGCGACGCGGGGTGTTGATCCACAGGTCCACGCCCTTGACCAGTTGCCTGGCGACCTCGATGTCATAGTCCTCCACGAAGACCGCATGCAGACGCACGGCACCGCGCCTGAGAAACTCGCTCCAGGCGCGCAGCAGCCGCTGGCCATCGCTATCCCGGGGGTGGGCCTTGCCAGCGATCACCAGCTGCACGGGTCGCTGCGGGTCGGTAAGCAGTCGTTGCAGCCGGTCCGGGTCGCTGAGCAAGAGATTGGGCCGTTTGTAGACGGCGAAGCGTCGCGCGAATCCCAGGGTGAGGGTGTCCGGGTCGAGGATGTGTGCCTGATCGGCGATACCGTCAGCACTCGCCCCGCGCCCGGCGATCTGGCGTGCGTGGCGGGTGCGCACCCAGTCCACCAGGTGCCGGCGTGCCGCACAGCGCAGTGACCAGAGCGCAGCGTCCGGCAGGCTACGGAAATCGGCCTCGAGCGTCGCCAGGTCGCCACGCCAGCGGGATTCGCCGCAGGCGCGTGACCAGAGGTCGTCGGCCGCGTGCGATTCCCAGCTGGGTACGTGCACGCCATTGGTGACATGGCCGACAGGGACCTCGGCCAGCGGTACGCGTGGAAACAGGGGCGCAAACAGGCGGCGGCTCACTTCGCCGTGCAGGCGACTCACGCCGTTAACGGCACCGGCTCCCCGGATTGCCAGCAGCGCCATGTTGAACGGCTCGCTGCTATCCCCGGGGTCGCCGCGGCCGAGGGCGAGCAGTCCGGCGGGTTCCAGGCCCAGGGCAGTGGCATAGTCACCGAGATACTGTTCGATCAGTCGTGGCGCAAAGCGGTCAAAGCCGGCCGGTACCGGCGTGTGGGTGGTGAACAGGTTGCCGACGCGGGTCAGCCGCAGGGCGGTGGCGAAATCGAGCCCGTTTGCCGCCATTGTGGTCCGCGCCCGTTCCAGTATCGTGAAGGCTGCGTGGCCTTCATTGAGGTGCAGTACCTCGCAGTTCAGTCCCAGCATGCCGAGCAGCTGCCAGCCGCCTATGCCCAGCACCATCTCCTGCTGGAGGCGTTGCTCCGGGCCGCCGCCATAAAGTTCAGCGGTGATGCTGCGGTCCCGCGGATCATTGCGCTGGTCGTTGCTGTCGAGTAGATACAGGTTTACACGCCCGATGTGTGTCTCCCAGGCACGCAGGTATAGCGTCCGTCCCGGCAATTGCAGCGTCACGTCCAGCCATTCACCGGCGGTGTCTCGCACCGGCATGACCGGCAGCCACAGGGGGTCGTTGAAAGGGTAAAAGGCCAGCTGTCCACCTGCGGCATCGAGGCTCTGGCGAAAGTAACCCTGCTGGTACAGCAGGCCCACAGCCACCAGGGGCAATCCCAGATCACTGGCGGTCTTGAGGTGGTCTCCGGCCAGCATGCCCAGGCCACCGGAGTAAATGGGCAGGGACTCTGAGAGCCCGAATTCCATGCTGAAATAGGCGATACAGCCGGGTCTGTCGTGTCCGGGCGTGCCATCCATCCAGGTGGCCGCTTCGAGGTAGCGTTGCCGCGCCAGCACCCGGGCATTCAGTGTCTGCGTGAAACTGGCATCATCTGCCAGCGCCTGGAGGCGTGCACGGGAGACGCTCTCGAGGAGCAGTACCGGGTTGCGGGTTACCGCCCACAGTTCGGGGTCGATTTCCCGCCACAGCGCGGCGGCGCTGTCACTGGCACTCCAGCGCAGGTCGAAGGCCAGTTCCGTGAGCTGTTCCAGGCCGGCCGGCAGCTCGCGCGGGAG
>JASFOC010000274.1:0-4294 GCA_050116715.1 Gammaproteobacteria bacterium | reverse complement strand
CGGGCGGTTACCTGCGGATCCTGAAGACAGGATTCCGTGCCGGTGACAACGCACCCATGGCTTACGTGGAGCTGGTCGATCGCCCGGCAAACGAGGCAGCAGCCGGCGCAGAATAACGGCCGCCCTGGCAGGTCGATAAAAAACCGGGCGCCTGCCCGGTTTTTTTTTGCCAGGAAAATGGGGACAGACCACGTTTTACTCATATTACAGAAGATGTCCATAAAACGTGGTCTGTCCCCATTTTCCCCATTTTCCCTGGTCTGTCCCCATTTTCCATTTTCTCCAGCGTCGCTGTCTGCAGCGGCTAGAGGCTGAAGCCGTGTTCTGCCGCAAGCGGGATCCCTGAATGCAGGTAGTCCTTGATGATTGCACCCTCGCGGAACCTGAAGCCGGCATTCAGGCCCCTGATGATTGCCGGGTCACGGCGGTAGATGTCCTGCTTGAAGATCACGCTGCCGTCGGCGGTGAAACCCGTGGTCCAGTACAACAGGATGACGCTGACCGGCTGTTTGAGACTGATGGTCCGGGTTTTCAGTGTATCGACTGCCGCGATCACCTTCTCCCTGTCCCAGTCGGGGTCTCCCTCCAGCAGCAGGCCGGCAAGTTCATAGGGATGCTCGATGCGGATGCAGCCGGAGCTGAAAGCCCGGGTGGTCTTGCCGAACAGGGACTTGCGCGGTGTGTCGTGCAGATAGACGATGTGCTTGTTGGGAAACATGAACTTGATCCGGCCCAGGGCGTTCTCGGGTCCCGGTCCCTGGCGAATCAGGTAGGGAAAGTTCCTGCCCGTGTAACGCTGCCATTCGATGCCCGCAGGGTCCACCGGGTTGCCGTCATAGTCGATGACCTGCATGTTCTTCTCTGCCAGGTAGGCCGGGTCGCGCTTTATAGCCGGGAGGACATCCTCCCTGAGGATGGTCGGCGGCACTGTCCAGGTCGGATTCAACTCCAGGTAGGTCATGCTGGCACGGAAGACCGGGGTCTTGCGATACGGTTGCCCGACCTGCGCGCGGGTCTGCCAGACGATTTTCCCGTCACGAATGTAGGTCACGCGAAAGCCTGCGATGTCTACCAGGATGTAGGTCTCCGGCAGGTCGTGCAGGACCCAGCGGGCACGTTCCAGGTTGGCCCGGAGCTGGTCGATGCGCTGCTCGACCGGCACATTCAGCGCGGCCAGCGTCGACTTCCCGACGATGCCGTCGTCCTCGAGCCCGTGGCGCAGCTGGAACTTGCGTACCCCGGCCTCAAGTGACGCATCAAAAAACCGCGCTTCACTGCTTTCGGCCGTTATGTCGCCCGTGACGAGCAGCCGTCGGCGCAGCGCTGCGACCCGTTCGCCTGACATGCCCGGTTTCAGGGTTTCCCCTGGCGCAACAGGCGCCCAGCCGCCGCGTGCCTGCAGCTCCCGGTATTCGGCCAGTGCTGTCTGCAGGCGCGCGTAGGCCGGTATCTGCGGGCGCAACGACTGCAGCAGGACGTCGACGTTGCCAGTGTCAATGGCAACGGCCTGGCGGACCAGTGCATCCATGTCCTCGATATAACGCGTCATATTCCAGTCGGGGTCGAGTGCCTCCGGGTCGACTTTCCCGAAGCTGAGGTGATAACCCAGTCGCACCAGGCTGTCCGTGAGCAGCAGATCGAGTTCAGCGTCCGCTACGTGATCGGTGTCGCCGTTCTGGCGCTGCTGCAACAGGGTCTCCAGGGTACGCAGGTTGTAGTCGGAAGGGTCCAGACCGTCGAGTTCACTGCTGCGGATGGCGGCCAGTAATTGCTCAACTGAACGCGGGTTATGCCAGAGGGGCGTGTACTCGTGTGCCCGGTAGATGGCCGGCAGCAGGATCCGCGAGGCGATTTCGCTGTCTGCGACCGTGACCGTTTCTCCCGCTTCGATACGGGTTATCCGGTCGCTCAGCAATTGCTGGATGGACGGTTCGTCAGGCTGGGCACGTACCGTCGCGTTCAGCAGCAGGATCAGGCAGGCAAACAGCCAAACCCGGACGCGAAATGGCTGCAGCAGCGTACGCTGCTGCGCAGTGATGTTGCTGTAATCGTGCATCTGCCGCCGCTGACTTGTTGTTGTTGGCTGCTACCAGATAACACTAGCACAGGATTTTGCACGTCGTGCATTGGCCACAAGTGCAATGCGCCGCAAACAGGTGCAGTAGCATACAGCCCGCCGCCTGGGCCGAGCGTGCGTATCCACGCGCTGAGGACGGCGTCGCCCCCGTACCGGGCCGCATGTTGTTCAGCCCGACCTGCAGTCATACCTGCAGGAAGCGGGCGCCTGACCGCGATGCCGAACCTGAATTTTTCCTACAGGCGCTTGCCTGCCAGGGTCGGGGTCTTGTCGGTGCGGGTTTCCAGTTTCAGGTAACTGACCAGTCGCACCGTTCCCTCGGCATGCAGGGCGACGTGGATGTTCTGGACTGCCGCCAGGATGTCATCGAGCTCACCCTCGATATTGGTGCCCGAGGCATGGGTCTCGAGCGTGAATGCATAACCGTTGAGGATTTCGACCACGCGCATGATCTCGCGCCGCACGGAAACCCCGGCGCCGATGGGTACCACCTGTAACTCCGCAGTTGCCTGCATGCTGAACGCTCCCGAAGGTTTTGCTGTCTGACTCCTGTGGTTGCCATCATAAAAAGAATTCACCGCCAGTACCATGGCGAATGCGGCGGGGCAGGGGCATGATCCGCAGCAGCATTGCCTTGCTGATGCTGCTGGTGGCGATATCCTTGCCGGCTGCGCCGCTGTTGCTCGACAGCGGTGAGCGCCAGGTCACGCTGCTCGAGCTCTACACCTCGCAGGGCTGCAGCAGCTGCCCGCCCGCCGAGCGCTGGCTGGACCGGTATGCCGATGACAACGACCTGTGGACGGAACTCGTCCCGGTCGCCTTCCACGTGGACTACTGGGATTACCTCGGTTGGCAGGATACTTACGCGGTCCCTGCCCATGGTGAACGTCAGCGCGATTATGCGCGGGCCGGCAGGACCTCCACGGTGTACACACCGGGTTTCTTTGCCAATGGCCGCGAGTGGCGTGGCTGGACCTTCGGCCTGGGGCCACGCCAGAGTGACCGGCAGCCCGGCAATCTCGTGGCAGTCATCGATGCCGGCCGTATCAGTGCCAGCTTTCCGGCCGCGGTTGAGCCGCTGGAATTGCACGTGGCGCTACTGGGGTTCGGCATCGAGACGCCGGTGGCGCAGGGCGAGAACCGGGGGCGCACGCTGTCGCAGTCGTTTGTGGTGTTGCGGCACGTGGTTCATGACTCTGACAACGGGCAGTGGCAGGTGGACCTGCCGCAGGTCAGGGCCGGGCAGACGCAGCGCCGTGCAATCGCACTCTGGGTCAGTACCCGGGATAATCCCGCCCCCTTGCAGGCGACCGGCGGCTGGCTGCCGTAACCCGGACGGTTGTGGCATCATGCCACGCGTCGCCGGGCATGCGGGTATGATAGCCTAGCACCTGATATCCATTTAACCGACTGGAGTACCCGGAATGTCTGTGGAAAGAACGCTGTTTGCCTTCGGCGGCATCATGGTCATGGTTACCTCTCTGCTGGCCCTGTTTCATCATCCCAACTGGACCTGGTTGACCCTGTTCATCGGCTTCAACTGCCTGCAGAGTTCCTTTACCGGGTTCTGCCCGCCGAGTTGGCTGATGAAAAAGTTCGGCATGAAAACCGAGGCGGAACTGGCGCTGGAAAACGCGAAATAAGCGTGATCACTGTTCTCAACAAGGGTAACGCGGGAGGTCGAAATGCAACGTGAACATACCGGTGGCGCGCTGGTGCTGGGTGTATTCATCCTGCTGGGGCTGGCCGCGCTGGGCTACCTGCTTGGTGACGCGGCAATCCGCTTCAAGGAATTCGAGCGTAGCGTTACCGTCAAGGGGCTGGCCGAGCAGGAGTATCCCGCCGACGTGGTGATCTGGCCCATCCAGTTTACCCTTGCCGGTAATGACCTTGCGGCACTCTACGCAAACCTGGAGGAGAATACGGCCCGGATCCAGTCCTTCCTGCAGGGCGCGGCGATACCGGCCGCGGAGATAACGGTGTCCGCACCGGTGATCACCGACAAATCGGCACAGAGCTACGGCGGCGCGCAGCAGCCGGAATTCAGGTACAGCGCCCTGCAGACGGTAACGGTCTATTCCGGTGACGTAGAACGGGTGCGCGGCGTAATGGGCCGGCTGGTCGACCTCGGCAAGCAAGGCATTGCGCTGACCGGCGGCGGGTACCAGGAACAGACCGAGTACCTGTTCACCCGCCTGAACGAAGTCAAGCCTGCGA
>JASFOC010000273.1:0-4303 GCA_050116715.1 Gammaproteobacteria bacterium | reverse complement strand
CCGACACTCGCCAACCAGGCACTGAACGCCGACCCCGATATCGGGTTATTGCTGCCGTGTAACGTGGTGCTGCGTGAAGCAGACGACGGCTCCATCACGGTCGGCTTCATGGACCCGGCCGCCGTGCTGGGCCTGGTGGACCAGGCAGGTGTCGAGGTGCTGGCCGCGGAGGTGCGCAGCCGGCTGGAACGTGTCCGGGACGCCCTCCGCGGGTGAGCCTGGCGGCAGGCGCACTGCACACAGGCCGGGTCAGCGACTGATTTCACCGGGTTGCGCTGGCTGGCGCGGGTGCGGTCCTGCTGCCGCGGCCGTTTTCGGCTATTATCAGGGCAGAATCACGGCACGGTAGAACGCCATGCAGCTGCCCAGAATGTCGATCTGTTTTGAGGATGCCGCCGAGCCGCTGCGCTTGCGGGTACCAACGCATGACGAGAACGGTCGACCGCTGAGCGATTTTATGGTCTTGATTCCGGGGTTGCGCGACAAGCCCGGGCATCTCATCGACGCCACGATTCATGACGTGCATCTCATCCTCACACACTTCCGCCATGCCGTGGTGTTTGCGGAGTTCAATGTGAGGCTGAACCTGTTGTGGGTATCGATCAAGCCAATTCAGGGCATTCGTTTCGATATCACCGGCGCTATCCAGGAGCGGGTCCCGGAAGCGCGGCTGGTATCGCATATCTGAACACGCCGCAGACCTGTACCGGTATTCACGGAGGCAGCATGCTTGTAATGCCACGGCCGGCAACCGCAGACCCGCTGCTCGTGCGGTGATCGTGCCGCAACCCGTTATCCTGATACTGCAGGGCCTGTCCGGCGCGCTGGTCGGCGCCATGCTGTTTTACCTGCTGGGTTCGCTGCTGTCGCGGCGCTGGATACGCATCGAGCCGTACCCCCTGCTGCTGTCGATGGCGGTGGCTTTCCTCGTTGCCATCGTCTGCGAGGTCTATCTGGGCAAGCTGTACTATCTGCTGGTCGGCAAGCCGCTGTGGCAGTACCGGGTCTGGCCGATCCACGACGGCTACACCTCGGCGCTGAATTTCATCATCTGGCCGGTGTATGGCTATTACGTTTATTTCGTGCACCAGGTGCTGGCGGCGAAGCGTGTCAACATCCGCCCGGCATGGCTGAAGGGCCTGGCCTCGGGCATAGACGGCCCGCTGCTGGAAATTCTCGCCAACGGGTTTTTCCTGCTGTTCTACGGGACCTTCTACTTTTACTACCTGCCGGGTGACCTGCGGCATTACACCTCGATCCAGGTGGTCCCGCTGTACATGGTCATGGGCGTGGTCCTGTCGCTGGTGCTGGACCGCCTGCTGCTGCGGCCGCGCTGCTGGCATTACCCGCTGGGCATTTACCTGACCGGTGTCGGCTTCGTGCTGGCCGGGTAGCGGCTTATGCCGGCAGGGTTGTTCCTGCAAGGAAGCCCTGTTTGTGCCCTGCAGGACAGGTCGCCTCACGCCGCTCAGCTGGCGGCTGCCCGGTGCGCCCTATCGAGCTACTGTGCGAAGTAATTCGCCAGGAATTCATCGAACGAGATGCGGTCCGCTGCCTCGATTGCCTGCTGTTCGGCCAGCGAGCGTGCGGCGATTGCATCAAAATTTCCGGCCTGCGCGGCATCCAGTGGCAGGTCAAGGAAATAGCGCTGGTGCTGCTGTGACATGCGCTGCGTGAAATGGTAGAAACCTTCCTCGTGTGCGCACATGGCCGCCAGGATCCGCGCGGAGGGCGTGCGTTCCGGGTCCCTGACGGCCTCGACCTGTGCCTGCAGGGCGCGACTGTAGGGGGCGTCGTCTGCCCCGGCGTCGAGGACTTCCGCAAAGGGCTGCATGGCGTCGCAGATTTCACTTGCCCACTGTTGCAGGGTGACGGACGTGCCGTCGCGCTGCAGTTGCAGGCCCGGCTGCCTGCCGCGGTAGCCGACCGCGTCGAGGTTGTGATCGATTTCGCTGCGCCCCATGTTGTTGATTAGCGGGCTTTTTTCGAACAGGCAATAGGCCATCAGGGCTTCCAGGAAGCGGCACTGCTCGCTGCTGATGCCCTGCGGGTCAAACACGTTAATGTCCAGGGAGCGCAGCTCGATGTAGCGCACCCCCCGGCGCCGCAATGCCAGTGCCGGTTTCTCGTTCTCGCCAGGGATCTGCTTGGGCCGCACCGAGCTGTAATACTCGTTCTCGATCTGCAGGATATTGGCGTTCAGCTGGCGGTACTCCCCGGCGACCTTCACCCCGAATTCCTGGTAGATCGGGCAGGGGGTTTCTGTGGCCCGCAGCAGGCTTTCGGTATAGGCCTCGAGACTGTCATAGGTGGCCTTGAAGCCTGCCTCTGCTTCGTGCGAGTTCTGGTAGCCGATGTCGCAAATGCGCAGCGAGGTGGCGTGCGGACCGTAATAGGTATTGTCGTTGAATTCCTCGAGAATGGTCGGTTTGCCCCCGATGAATGACATGCAGACTGCCGGGGATGCCCCGAACAGGTAGGGTACCAGCCAGCCGACGCGCTGCAGATTGCGGATCAGGCGGAAATAACAGTCGGAGACGAAATCCTGCAGGGGACGCGTGTCCCCCTCCAGCTCCTGCAGGACAGGCCAGAGGGCATCCCTGAAGGAATAATTGTAGTGCGCGCCGGCAATTACCTGCATGACCCGGCCGTAGCGATAGCCGAGACCACGCCGGTAGACGGTCTTCATCAGGCCGCGGTTGGACTTGCCATATTGCGCAATCGGGATGCTGGCGTCGCCGGACAGCACGCAGGGCATGCTGGAGCACCACAGCAGTTCGTTGTCGAGCTTCAGATAGGCGTAGTGCTGCAGGTTACGCAGGTAGGCTACGGCACTGGCCGGGTCCGGAAGCGGCGGGGTGATGAATTCCAGCAGGGCCTCGGAATAATCCGTCGTGATCCAGGGGTGCGTGAGCGCGGAACCCAGCGTCGCCGGATGGGGTGTTTGCGCGATACCGCCATCCGGGGCTACCCGCAGGCTTTCCTTCTCCAGCCCGGTCAGCCCGCCGCGAAGTAGTCCCAGCTGGCCTGTCGCGGCAAGGGCTGACAATTTTTTTTCAGTATTTGCAAACAATTAGGGTATCCTTGCAGGGTACAAATCCGGGTTGTTATGTGCCGATCCAGTGCGGGGTGTGGTAGTTTATAGTGAATGTCCCGGATAGAGAAATCTGCACGCCAGCCCGGGTGTTGACGCGATAACAAATTCTGATAACACAGATTTGTGGTTGCCATTGGGGGCGGGCACCATAAAGCGTGGCAATAAGCAGAGAGAGCTGCCAAGCCAGTAGAGCACCGATATGTCACGTAACAACAAACCGTTGAACCTCGACGAGCTCAGGATATCCTGCAGCGACTGCAGCCTCACCGGGCTGTGCCTGCCGCATGGCATGAACGGCAGTGAGATCGAGGAACTCGAAAAAATCGTCAAGCGACTGCCGCCCATGCAGTCAGGGCAGCATCTCTACCGCGCCGGCGACAAGGGGCGGTCGCTGTACGCGGTCAGGTCCGGTGCCGCCAAATCCTATTGCATCACCGAAAGTGGCGACGAACAGGTGCTGGGATTTACCCTGCCGGGTGAACTGGTTGGCCTGGACGGACTGAGCGACGGCTTTTACACCAGTTCTTCCATCGTGCTGGAGACATCCAGTATCTGCGAGATGCCTTTCGACAGCCTTGAGAATCTGTGCGCCACCCTGCCGGGTTTGAACCGGCAGATCATGCGGGTCGCCGCCAAGGAAATCAGCGCCGAACAGCAGATGCTGATGCAGCTTGGCAAGCGCACCGCGGAGGAACGGCTGGCATCTTTTCTGCTCAGCCTGTCATCGCGCTTCAGCCAGCGGGGCCTGTCTGCAACCGAGTTCAACCTGCCGATGTCGCGCCAGGACATCGGAAATTACCTGGGGCTCGCCATTGAGACCGTGAGTCGCCTGTTTGCGCACTTTCAGGAACAGGGCTTGCTGCGTGTCAACAGAAAGCAGATTACGATCCTCGAGCTGGGACGGCTGAAAGCCATGGTGGAGGGTTGTGTCGGCTGGCGGCCGCATGGCGAGCGTTGAAGCCCGGGCGGGCGTCTCAGATCACTCTCGAGAAGCTGGTGCCGCTGTCTTTCAGGTAGCGGTCAAACACCATGCAGATGTTTCTGACCAGCAGGCGGCCGGCCGGCTGGACTTCCAGGCGGTCAGCGTGGATTTTTAGCAGGCCATCCGCCTGCATGATCTGCAACTGCGCCAGCTCGGCCGCGAAATGGTCCCTGAATCTGAAATTCCACTTCGACTCCAGCGCCCTTATGTCGAGTTTGAAGTGG
>JASFOC010000272.1:0-4319 GCA_050116715.1 Gammaproteobacteria bacterium | reverse complement strand
CATCTACCAGCACGCCGATGTAGGCCTCGTCGCGGCCTGGTGTCCAGGGTTCCCTGCCCTGCACCTGGCGCGCGGCATTCAATCCTGCCAGCAGTCCCTGCGCCGCGGCTTCCTCGTAACCGGTGGTGCCATTGATCTGCCCGGCAAAGAACAATCCCGCGATGACCTTGGTCTCCAGTGAATGCTTCAGGTCACGGGGATCAAAGAAATCATATTCAATGGCATAACCCGGGCGCGTGATATGGGCCTGTTCGAAACCGGCAATGCTGTGTACCAGCGTCTCCTGCACCGCGTAGGAAAGGCTGGTCGAAATCCCGTTGGGATAAACCTCGTGGCTGTCCAGCCCTTCCGGCTCGACGAATATCTGGTGCGATGACTTTTCCGCAAAGCGCACCACCTTGTCCTCGATCGACGGGCAGTAGCGCGGCCCCGTGCCGGCGATCGCACCGCTGTAGAGGGGGGATTCCGCCAGGCCGTTGCGTATGATGTCATGGGTCAGGGGGTTTGTATGCGTAATGTGGCAGCAAACCTGGCGCGGGTGGTCTGCCACGGAACCCAGGTAGGACATGACCGGCAACGGATCATCACCCGGCTGGAGTGCCAGCCGGGTGAAATCTATGCTGCGGGCATCGATGCGCGGCGGCGTGCCGGTCTTGAGCCGGTCAACCCGCAGCGGCAATTCGCGCAACCGCGCAGCCAGCGCATTTGCGGGCGGATCACCGGCGCGGCCCGCGGCATAATTTGCCGGTCCGATATGGATGCGGCCACCCAGGAAGGTACCGACAGTCAGCACTACTGCCGGGGCATGGAAGCACAGCCCCATCTCGGTCACCACCCCGATGACCCTGTCACCCGTCACAACCAGGTCCGCAACCGCCTGTTGAAACAGCTGCAGGCCCGGCTGGTTTTCCAGCGCCCTGCGCACTGCCCGACGGTACAGCTGGCGGTCGGCCTGGGCCCGGGTGGCACGTACGGCCGGCCCCTTGCTGGCATTCAGAACACGGAAATGAATACCAGCCAGATCTGTGGCTTGTGCCATCAGGCCACCCAGCGCATCGATCTCCCTGACAAGGTGACTCTTGCCGATACCACCGATAGCCGGATTACAGCTCATCTGGCCCAGCGTTTCGATATTGTGCGTCAGCAACAGGGTCCGTGCGCCCAGCCGTGCGGCTGCCAGGGCAGCTTCCGTGCCGGCATGACCGCCACCGACGACAATGACGTCATAAGTTGTTGGGCTCGTTGCCATCTTCAAGTTGTCAGCGTAAAAAGTGCCCCGAATTCTACGCCTCTGCCGGAGTTCAGAACACCTTCAGGTCCGATCCTGCGAAGGTCGGGCAAAAATACTATCTCTTCGTATATCTTGTGTTAATATACCGCAATCTCCACTATATAAGGTTATAGGCATGAGGCTACTGGAATTTAACCGGGACGATGGAGGTGCCAACCCGCAACAAGCCGTGCGCGATCCAGCCAGGCGCAAGGCCCCCGCCACCCCGGTGGAAAGCCCTCGCAAGCCCGTTCATACCGCCCAGGAGTTGTTCGCCAACCGCAAGGCAAAGGTGTTTCAGGTCAAGACCAGTACCACCCGCAAGCCGATCCGTCGCGGCCCGATCGACCTCGAGCAGCTGCAGCAGCGTATTACCGTTCTGGAACAACGCCTTCAGGCACGCGCTGAACAGCCGGGAGAACACCCCGCCATCAAGGAGCTGGCGCTGCTGAAGCAACGCATGAAACTGCTGGAGCGTAATCTGGAAAGCGAACTCTGGGCAGCCAGACAGCGGGAACATACCATGCTGGAAATACTCAGCAGGCGTCCGTTAAAAGTTGTAATACAACAGCGGCTTGTCAGATTATGGCGGGTCCAGCTCCCGGCCACGGGGCGCTGGCTGCAGGCCGTCGCCAACGAGTGGTGGGATGATAACCAGCCACGCTGGTGGGAGAACGTTGCCCAGGCGTGGCGGGAATCCCTGGAAAAGGCGCGTCGCTGACACCAGGCAAGACCTTCCGATAACCCTCCCTGTGACCGGCTGCACATGCCGGCGGCATTCTCCGAGCCCTTAAGATTCCCTTAAGTCCTGCTCCCTATACTCACTGGCAATCCTCAAACCCGGGACCCGTGAGCCATGCAAGCACGTCTGCAATCACAACTGAATACAGCCTCCGCGGCGGCGCTGCAGTGCGACCTGATGCCGGCCTCGCAGCCGGAACGCCTGCAGCTGAACCTCTGGCTGGCCGGTGATCCGCAGCGTGCCGCTGCAGAGGCCTTTATTCGTGAACGCTTCCAGGATACCTACGCTGCCGACGTCTGCGTATTCCATCCCTGCCTGCTCGGGGTAACCCGGGGAGACCACAGCATCACCTCGGTAATCGGTTTCCGCCTGGCCAGTTCCGGGCAATTCTTCCTCGAGCGCTACCTCGACGGATCCGCAGAACAGCTGCTGGCAAACGCAACCGGTGAGACCATCCTGCGCCAGCAGGTTGTGGAGGTCGGCAACCTGGCATCTTCCGACACTGAATCCTTCCGCTTCCTCATGATTGGCCTGATAACCCTGCTGGAGCGCCTGCCGCAAACCCGCTGGATGGTCTGCACCGTGGGTGAAAAACTGATCCGTCTGTTGCAGCGCACCCGCTTCTTCCCGATCGTCATCAACAAGGCAACTGCCGAACGCCTGTCACCCGAGGACGGCGAATGGGGCAGTTATTACCGGCATGCCCGCAGCGTGGTCGCCGGCAATGTTGCCTACGGCATGCGTGAACTCAAGCGGCAAAATATCTGGCGTCCTGAATTCACAGATCGCGTTGTGCGGCTCATCCAGGACAGACTCGACAGCCAGCCATGATACTGGAATGCCTGGCCAGATTTGCCAGCCAGCAGCCGCAGCGCCCTGCCCTGCTGGGGCCGCATGGGCAGCTCGGTTACGCGGAGCTGCATGCCGCGGTAACCAGCACGGCAATTGCACTGAAGAACACAAAAATTCGTACCCTGGGCCTGTTACTGGATAATGGTCCTGCCTGGGTCATCATCGACCTCGCCGCACTGCATGCCGGCATCCGCATCATTCCGCTGCCAAACTTCTTTTCCCGTGAGCAGACCGCACATGTGATACGCGATGCGGGTATCGACGCCCTGTGTACAGACCATGAACACGCGGATCACTGGCAGGGCTTTACACCGCTGTCATCACCGGTGCCGAATACCGTGCTGCTGCAAACCACCCAGCCCGCCGCCATGGACGTATTCCCGGCAGGCACCGCAAAAGTCACTTTCACATCGGGAACGACCGGAAGACCCAGGGGGGTCTGCCTGGATGCCGCCGCCATGGTCAGCGTCGCTGAATCCATCGTGACTGCAACGGCTGATCTTGGCATAGAGCGGCACCTGTGCCTGCTGCCCCTTGCGCTGCTGCTGGAAAATATCACCGGCGTGTATGCCCCGCTGCTCGCCGGTGCCTGCGTCATCCTGCCAACGAGTGGCGAGCGTGGTTTGCTGGGCAGCCAGCAGCTCGATATCGGGCAGTTGTTTGCCTGCCTGCATCGCTGGCGTCCGCACAGCCTGGTACTGGTGCCGCAAATGCTGAAGGCGCTGACCATCGCCGCCGGCCAGGGCATGCCATTGCCGGACAGCCTGCGCTTCGTCGCAGTGGGCGGTGCGCGCGTCTCACCGGAACTGCTCGCCGGGGCAAGGGCTGCCGGGATACCGGTTTATGAAGGCTACGGCCTGTCCGAGTGCAGCTCCGTGGTGACACTTAACCGGCCCGGCGCTGACCGCGCGGGTTCGGTTGGCAAGCCGTTGCCGCATGCGCGGCTGCGAATCGCCGCAGATGGTGAAATTCACGTTTCCGGTGCCACCCTGCTCGGTTATACCGGCCAGTCGCCACAGGCAGATTCCTGGTATGCCACCGGCGACCTCGGCTTTATCGATGCCGAGGGTTTCCTGCACCTGACCGGTCGCAGGAGAAATGCGTTCATCACGGCATATGGTCGCAACGTCAATCCCGAATGGCCGGAAAGCGAACTGTCGCGCTTTCCGGAAATCACCCAGGCAGTCGTCTTCGGCGAGGGACGGGAAAATAACGTGGCGATCATTCAGCCGACTGCGGCAGAAATACCGGACACGGCCATCAGTGCACGCGTTGCCGCGGCCAATGAACTGCTGCCGGACTATGCCCGGATACATGAATGGCTGCGCAGCGATGCAGCCTTCAGTCGCGCGAACGGGCTCTTGACAGATACCGGCAAGCCGCGCAGGGATGCAGTCTGGTGCCATTACCGGTCCCGTTTCGAAACCGCCGCAACCGCAGCCATGCAGGATATTC
>JASFOC010000271.1:0-4336 GCA_050116715.1 Gammaproteobacteria bacterium | reverse complement strand
GGACAGCGCCGCTGCAACCGCACCGCCCGAGGAGATGCCTGCAAAGATGCCTTCCCGTGACGCCAGTGCCAGGGTGGTTTGTTCCGCCGCTTCCTGGCTGACCTCGATCGTCTGGTCCACGCTGGCAGCAGAGAAAATGGATGGCAGGTAGGCCTCGGGCCAGCGGCGGATGCCGGGAATGGCGGAACCCTCGGCCGGCGTCACCCCGACGATCTGTACCGCGGGATTCTGTTCCTTGAGGTAGCGCGAGGTGCCCATGATGGTGCCCGTAGTCCCCATGGCGCTGACGAAATGGGTAACCGTGCCGGCGGTATCCCGCCAGATCTCGGGGCCGGTGCCTTCGTAGTGCGCCAGCGGATTGTCCGGGTTGGAAAACTGGTCCAGCACCCTGCCCTCGCCGCGCGCCTGCATATCGAGGGCCAGATCACGGGCGCCTTCCATGCTGGCCTCGCGGCTGACCAGCACGATCTCGGCACCGAAGGCCCGCATCACCGCGCGACGTTCCACGCTCATGTGCTCGGGCATGACCAGCACCATGCGATAGCCCTTGATGGCGGCCGCCATGGCCAGCGCAATACCGGTGTTGCCGCTGGTGGCCTCGATCAGGGTATCGCCCGGGCTGATCTCGCCACGGGCCTCTGCATGCCGGATCATGCTGTATGCCGGCCGATCCTTGACGGAGCCCGCCGGGTTATTGCCTTCGAGCTTCACCAGCACCTGGTTGCCGGTTTCGCCTGGCAGACGTTGCAGGCGCACCAGTGGCGTATTGCCGATTGTCGCCTCGAGCGTGGGAAAATTCATGGGTTGTAATCCCTGGATTGTGTCTGCGGACAGTATACCCAAAGAAGCGGAACTGTCGGACAGCCACGTCGGAATTGTCTGACAGGTACAGCATGGCGAGTTGCGACGGCTTGCGCTAACATCGCTGGCACCACAGGGCGTCCGCCCGGTGGGAAACCCACCACAGGTAACCAGCTTGCCGTGACCGACAAATTCAGTACGTTGATCCGGCGCATGCTTGGCCGGGCCGTGACAGGAAGCAGGCTGCCGGGTTCCCTGCAGGCAGCGCCAGTGGAACACCCTCCCCTGGAGACTGACGAGAATTTCCGCAGCGAAATGTTCGTGCAGCTGTTGCTGGAATTACCGGCACACCGACGCGACATCGCGGGGGCCTGGCAGGCCGGCGATGTGCAGCGACTGAGAAGCTGCGTACACCGGCTGCTGGGCGCGACGGTCTACTGCGAGGCACCGGAACTGGAAGCAGCGCTGCGGGAACTGCGCCACGCCCTGCACACCGGCGACACCGCCAGCATCGCGCTGCAGCAAGCACATGCCCTTGAAGCCATCGACACCGCCCTGAGCTGCAGCGGCTATGATATCCGGGGACAGTTTACCTAATTCATCTGACACCCGTTTCCACATCCTGCCAATGAACCGGAGGGTTATTGATGCGATCATTCCTGTCGCCAGGATGACCAGTTTAAGGAGCAGGGACATTGGCCAGGATGAAGCGGGTGGTTGTGCCGGGATACCCTCATCATGTCACGCAACGTGGCAACAGAAGGCAACAGACATTCTTCAGTTCTGGTGACTACCGGTATTATCTTGAGCTGATGGCGGAGGCTACTCGTGCCTGTGGCACGGAAGTGTGGGCCTATTGCCTGATGCCGAACCACGTCCACATGATCATGGTGCCAGCTGCAGAGGATGGATTGCGGGCCCCGCTCGGCGAGACGCATCGTCGTTACACACGGCATATCAATTTCAGGGGAGGCTGGCGTGGACATCTCTGGCAGGAAAGATTCCACTCATTTCCGATGGGTGAAGCATATCTCCTGGCTGCGGTGAAATATGTGGAGTTGAATCCGGTGAAGGCGAAGCTCTGCCGGATGCCGCAGGACTGGCGCTGGTCCAGTGCGAATGCGCATCTGGCCGGCAGGGATGACCTGCTCGTCAAGGTCGGGCCGATGCGTGATCGGATTGCTAACTGGGGTAGGTATCTGGCAGGTGATGGCGACACCTGTGACGAGATATTGCAGCGGTATTCCCGCACCGGGAGACCGCTTGGAGATGAACGTTTCGTCAGCAGACTGGAATCCCTGACAGGGCTTGTTCTGACCAGGAAGCGGCCGGGCAGAAGGTCGAAAGGTGCGGATAAGGATGAATAGGTATACTGTCCCCGGAATTCGGAATTCAGCCGGCCTTCATCAACGTAACAAATGCCACGGCGTATTCCTGTTCATCCGAGATACTGATGAACGTTTCCCCGATGCCCATTTCCTGCTGCAGTTCCAGCGCACGCCCCGACAGCAGCAGCATAGGTTTGCCCGCGGCATCATGGCTGACGGCGATGTCCTGGAAGGTCATGCCCTGTGTGAAACCGGTTCCATAGGCCTTCACCACGGCCTCCTTGGCCGCAAAGCGTCGCGACAGGAAGCGGGCGGGATGCAGCGTGCTCTGGAAATCATCCAGCTCCTGCCCGGCAAGGATGCGCCTGGCAAAACGCTCCCCGTAACGATCGAGACTTTTTTGTATGCGGGACACCCGCACGATATCCGTACCGATTCCGAAAATCATGCCAGGCTCGCAGTCCGCACCGGCTTCAGGCGCGCGCTTCCCGCATCAGCCGTTTCATTTCCGCAACCGCGCTTTCCAGCCCGGTGAACAGCGCCCGCGCCATAATGGCGTGACCGATGTTGAGCTCGCGGATGCCCTCGATGGCTGCGATCTTCTGCACGTTGTGGTAATGCAGCCCGTGGCCGGCATGCACCGTCAGACCGGCCTGCTCGCCGAGGCGCACCGCCTCGACGATGCGCGCCAGTTCCCCGGCCTGCGCCAGGCCGGGTGCGGCATCGGCAAAATGCCCGGTATGGATCTCGATGCACGGCGCACCACTGGCAGCAGCCGCGTCGATCTGGTCAGGATCTGCGTCGATAAACAGGGACACGCGAATGCCCGCCGCCGCAAGATGATTGCAGGCTTCGCGGATGCGTGGCAGCTGGCCGGCGACATCCAGCCCGCCTTCAGTCGTCAATTCCTCGCGCCGCTCCGGCACCAGGCAGCAATCCTCCGGACGCAGCTGGGTCGCAATCTCCAGCATTTCATCGGTGACCGCCATCTCCAGGTTCATACGGGTCTGCAGAATTTCCCGCAGCATGCGCACGTCGCGCTCCTGGATATGCCGCCGGTCTTCACGCAGGTGCAGGGTGATGCTGTCGGCCCCTGCCGATTCCGCAGCAATGGCCGCCTGTATCGGGTCCGGGTAGCGCGTACCGCGCGCCTCGCGCAGGGTTGCAACGTGATCGATATTTACACCCAGTAACATGTCTTGCTTGACTCCCATCGTGGTTAACCCGCGTTATGTGTTTCCGTCACCCCGGGCGGCTGCGCCTGGCCACAGCTTGACAGCTGCGTCAGCTGCCGCAGCACCTCGCGCGTGCGCAAGGGCTTCGGCCCAAGGTAACGGCCCAGCGCCGCGCGCATCAGGAACTTCACCTCATGGCGTGCCTGTGGATCGCCAAGGTCGTCATTGTACAGTGCCAGCAGGCTGGTACCGCGCAGCAGCAGGCCGTTCTCCCGCACCCCGGTACACCTGACCGGGCCGCGCTCCAGCTGGTATTCATAGACAGCATCCGGCGCCAGGGCGTCTCCGGTATCGGCCTCCTGGTCGAGCAGCAGGCCGTAGCCCAGTTCCTGCAGCAGGCGCTTTTCGAAGATCCGCAGCGCCTGTTCACCGGATGCGGGCAGGCTGACCAGCGCTTCCTCGTAGGCATCGTACAGCCCCGGATGCGGGTCGTGTCGGGTCAGCAGACGCAACAGCAATTCATTGAGATAGCAGGCATACAGGATCTGCCTGCCGGGGAGCGCTTCGAGCACACCCCGGGGTTCGGCGCCGGTAAGGGTACCCAGTTCACCGCGCAGGGACCAGGAGAGCAACAGGGGCCGCAGTATCTGCAACTGGTTGCGCAGGCGCCCGCGCGCGGACCTGGCACCGCGCGCCACCAGGCCGATGCGCCCGTGCTCGCGCGTGAAGACTTCCAGCAACAGGCTGGAATCCCGGTACGGGTAATGGTGCAGGATCCAGGCGGCTTCCAGTGAAACTCGGCTTGAACTGGTCATGGGTTACGGCATGCCGGCAGAGCTAGTCGTCGCGAGTATATCCCAGACTCTGCAGGGCCCGCTCGTCATCCGCCCAGCCTTCCTTGACCTTGACCCACAGCTTGAGGTTGACCTTGTTGCCGATCAGGTCCTCGATATCCAGGCGCGCCTCCCGGCCGACTTCCTTTAGCATCCGCCCGCCCTTGCCGATGACGATGTTCTTCTGGCTGTCGCGTTC
>JASFOC010000270.1:0-4385 GCA_050116715.1 Gammaproteobacteria bacterium | reverse complement strand
AGTACCTTGTCATTGTACAGGCGGCGTACCTTGCGCGCGTTCCCCTTCATGATGGTGTCGCCCATTGTGACCTGGCCGTCACCGCCGATCACCACACTGTCATTGCGGCGCACGGAAAGTATGGTGGTTCCGTGAAACTGTTTCACATGCATGCTCCAGGTGAAAAGGGCATAGATTGTACACCATTGCCGTGCATCACTCGGGCAGAATTCCACGTGGCTTGTTGCCGCACTGCTGCAGCGGGCGTCTGCCATACCCGGTAGCGTGTTTGCCCTGGACTGGACGCAGGCAAAGCCGCTTGCAGTCGTCGTCCGTGCTCAATCAGGGTATACCCTGATTATGGGCTACACTTTAATATTGCCTGCAGGCAATTGTAATTTAATGCCAGTATGGCGTATTTATTTGGTCTTGCGGGCGCGCGGGTGCGCGGCATCATAGATCCGGGCAAGGTGCTGAAAGTCGAGGTGGGTATAGATCTGGGTGGTGCTGATGTCCGCATGTCCCAGCAGCTCCTGCACTGCGCGCAGGTCACCGCTGGACTCCAGCACGTGGCTGGCGAAAGAGTGTCGCAGGGTGTGCGGGTGCAGGTCGCAAGGTATGCCCTTGCGCCTGGCCCATTGCTTGACCCGCTGTTGCACTGCGCGATGGCCCAGGCGCTTGCCGTTGCGTGACGTGAACAGGGCCGCTTCCCCTGACACCTGCTGCCGTGGCCGAACCCTGAGCCAGGCCTGCAGTGCACTAAGCGCCTTGCTGCCGACCGGGATGACGCGCGTTTTCGCGCCCTTGCCCGTGACCCGGACCATGCGTTCGGCAAAATCGACGTCACCCAGGTCCAGGGCGGCAAGCTCCGCCAGCCGCAGACCGCAGGAGTAGAACAGCTCCAGTATGGCGTGGTCGCGCATTTCCAGGGTGTCGTCGCTGCCGGTCGTCAGCAGGTGGTTGACGTCATCGACATTCAGGGTGTCGGGGAGATGCTGTTCAGACCGGGGTGCCCGTACATCCAGCCCCGGGTTGCGCTGTACCGCGCGTTCGCGCAACAGGTAGTTGAAAAAGGTGCGTAGTGCTGACAGGCGGCGCTGAATGCTGCGGCCATTCAGGCCTCGCCGGTGACAGGATGCTGCATATTGCCTGACGTGGTGGGTGTCGAGGTCATCCCACTGGCTGATGCCTGCCTGGTCACACCAGCCAACCAGTTCATCCAGGTCACGCCGGTAGTGAATGCGGGTGTTGGCGGACAGGCGGCGCTCGGTCTGCAGGTGCTGCAGAAACACGTCCAGCCAGTACTGCTTGCCTTGCGCCGCGTTTGCCAAGGGCGAATATCAGTTCTGCGGCATGTTGCCGGGGTCGAGGTACTGTGCAAGCAGCAATCCGATCAGCTCGCCCAGGTGGGTCAGGAACAGTGTCCCCATGCCGGGATGAAAGCGACTGGCATCCTGGCTGCCGATTGCCAGCAGGCCGTAGGTGCTTTTATGGCCCAGCGGCACCAGGGCCACCGATTCTATGGCCTCTGCCTGGTCGCCGAACAGGTACTGTAGCTGTTCGGTTTTGAAACGGCCGCACTGCGGCCGGCAGGATTTGATAAAGGATTCGAAGTGCGCGAGTTCCGCACCGGCCGGGTCATAGATGTCGACGCCACACTCGCGTGCCTGGGCCTCCGGCAGACTGGCAAGCCGCAGGGTGACGGTGTCCGCCTTGAATTCACCCTGGAGGTGTTCGCGCAGGGTATCGAGCAGTGCGACCAGCGAATTGGTATTAATCAGTCCCAGGGTCAGCTGGTGCATGCGTTCATTGAGACGGTTGTTGTCGCGTGCGACATGTACCAGGTCCATGAGCTTGCGCTTCAGCTGGCGGTTCTGGTCACGCAGTACCTTAACCTGATGTTCCACCAGGGAAATCGCGGGGCCGCAGGCATGCGGGATTTCCAGCGTCGCCAGCAGGCTGGCATTGTTCTGGAAGAATTCCGGATTATCGCGCAGATAATCCGCGACCGTTTTTTCTTCCAGTGGCAGGTTGTCCGGTTGTGTCTGCTGTGATGTCGTCATAGTCGAATACGTCCTTCGTAGACGGTTGTGGCGGGGCCGGTCATCAGCACCGGCCGGCCTTCGCCGGGCCAGCTTACCACAAGTTCCCCGCCTGTCAGGATGACTTTGACGCGTGGTGCCAGCAGGTCCCACATGCGGCCAGCGACTACCGCGGCGCAGGCGCCGCTGCCACAGGCCAGGGTCTCACCAGCGCCGCGTTCGTACACCCGCAGACGTATGGTTTCGGGATCCACAACCTGCATGAAGCCGGCATTGGTACGTTCCGGGAAGCGGCGGTGGCGCTCGATTGCCGGTCCCAGTTCGCCCACCGGTGCGCTATCGATATCGTTCACCTGCAGCACCGCGTGGGGATTACCCATCGACACGGCGGCGATCTCCAGCTTTTCGCCAGCCACCTCCAGCGGATAACTGGACGCGTACGCAGGTGCGTCGAACGGGATTTCGCGCGGTTGCAGCCGGGGAATACCCATGTCCACGGTAACCAGGCCGTCGTCTTCCTGGACCAGCAGCAACGGGCCGCTGGCGGTTTCCACCTGCAGTTGTGACTTGTCGGTCAGGCCATGCTCGCGCACGAAGCGCATGAAGCAGCGGGCGCCATTGCCGCACTGGCCGACTTCCCCGCCATCGGCATTGAAAATCCGGTAGCGGAAATCTGCTGTCGGCGTTGTCGCGGTCTCCACCAGCAGCAACTGGTCGCAGCCAATGCCGAAGCGGCGCCTGGCGAGACGCCGCACCTGTTCCGCATCCAGCGCTACCTGCTGGTTGATGGCGTCGATGACCACGAAATCATTGCCAAGACCATGCATTTTGGTGAATTCAAGCAGCATGCCCTATCCAGTCCTCGCCGTAACAGTTGTGCGATACATTCGGCTGCTCAGTCCGGCAGCAGGTGTTCACCGCGCACCAGGTCATCGAGGGTCTCGCGTTCGCGGATGACGTGGAAGCCGTCGCCGTCGACCATGATCTCGGCCGCGCGCGGGCGCGTGTTGTAGTTGGAACTCATCGTGAACCCGTACGCACCGGCTGAGCGCACGGCCAGCAGGTCGCCTTCGGCGAGTGCCAGATCACGCTGCCTGCCGAGGAAATCACCGGTTTCGCAAACCGGGCCGACAACGTCGTAAGTCACGGCTTCCCCGGTACGCGGCGCAACCGGGATAATGTCATGCCAGGCATCATACAGTGCGGGACGTTGCAGGTCGTTCATCGCAGCATCCACAACGGCGAAATTCTTGCAGGCTGTGTGCTTCAGGTATTCCACACGCGTCAGCAGGACCCCGGCATTTCCGGCAATGGCGCGTCCCGGCTCCAGCAACAGTTCCTGCGGCCGGTCTGTCATGCGCGCCAGCAGGGCGCGGGCATAGCTGTCCGGCGGCGGTGGTGCATCCTCCCGGCGGTAGGGAATGCCCAGGCCACCACCGACGTCGACATGTGCCAGCGGAATGCCGCTGGCCTGCAGCCGGTCGACCAGGTCCAGCACCCGGTCCAGCGCATCCACGAAGGGCGCGGTCTCTGTCAGCTGGGATCCTATATGGCAGTCGATGCCGCTAACCCGGATATTGGGCAACGCGGCGGCATGCTCATAGGCGTGCAGCGCAATGCCGACGTCGATGCCGAATTTATTATCGCGCAGTCCGGTGGAGATGTACGGATGGGTGCGTGCGTCGACA
Organism: Gammaproteobacteria bacterium; assembly: GCA_050116715.1. GTDB lineage: Bacteria > Pseudomonadota > Gammaproteobacteria > UBA9214 > UBA9214 > UBA9214. The sequence continues at coordinate 676 of JASFOC010000270.1, read as the reverse complement.
TCTGGATTGACACGCAGGGAAACCGGCGCTGTCATGCCCAGTTCTCCCGCAACCCTGTCGAGGCGCAGCAATTCGGGTTCCGATTCCACGTTGAAACAGCGGATGCCCGCTTCCAGGGCGCGCTGCATTTCCGGGACCCGTTTGCCGACACCGGAAAACACGATCTTCGCGGGATCCCCGCCGGCACGCAGCACCCGCTCCAGTTCTCCGCCAGACACGATATCGAAGCCGGAACCCAGGCGGGCCAGCACCTGCAGCACCGCCAGGCTGGAATTGGCCTTGACGGCATAACAGATCAGGTGCGGATGCGTGCCGAGTGCAGCGTCGAACACCTGCCAGTGGCGCTCCAGGGTGGCGCGTGAATACACGTAGCAGGGTGTCCCGAACTGCGCGGCGATGTCTGCCAGCGGGACGTCCTCGGCATGCAGGCTGCCGTTGTGGTAACTAAAGTGATCCATGCTGCTGTGTTGCCTCTGCGAGCCTCACGTCTCTTCCTGCTGCTCTTCGTCCGGCAGGTACAGCGGTCCCTTCTGGCCGCAGCCACCCAGCAGAACGAGGGTCGCAAGGAGCAGCAATGTCAGCCGGGCTGTGCGCGCATATCTCATGGCAGGCATCCTGTTGAAATGCCGCCAGTATACGGTGTGGCCGCTGCAAACCCAATGCCGTGTTGGGACGA
>JASFOC010000269.1:0-4396 GCA_050116715.1 Gammaproteobacteria bacterium | reverse complement strand
CCTGGACCAGGTCCCGGTGACAACGCGCGAAGTAGTAACGATCAAGTAAGCAACTGATATCAGTGGTGCAAGCGAAACAAACCCAGGAGACCTCCATGGCTAAGAATACCTACCCGACACCAATGCTGGACGAACTCGAGAAGGGTCCGTGGCCGAGCTTTATTTCCGGCATCAAGCGTCTGCGTGACGAACATCCGGACGAACGCATCAACTCGGTCACCAACGGCCTTCTCGGGCAACTGGAACACTCTTACGAAACCCGCAAGGGTTACTGGAAAGGCGGCACCGTCAGCGTCTATGGCTACGGTGGCGGTATCATCCCGCGCTTCTCCGAAGTCGCGAAGGCCTTCCCGGAATCCAAGGAATTCCACACCATCCGGGTGCAGCCGCCAGCCGGCAACTTCTACACCACGGACATGCTGCGCCAGCTTGGCGACAGCTGGGAAAAACACGGCTCGGGCCTGGTCACCTTCCACGGCCAGACCGGCAACATCATGTTCATCGGTACCACCACCGCAGGCACCCAGCACTTCTTCGACGAGATCAACGAGTATGGCTTCGACCTCGGCGGCGCCGGTCCCTGCGTGCGCACCGCGATGTCCTGTGTCGGTGGCGCCCGCTGCGAAATGTCCAACTGCAACGAGCACGGCATTCATCGCTGGATGGTGAACAACTTTACCGACGATGTGCATCGCCCGGCCCTGCCCTACAAGTTCAAGTTCAAGGTCTCCGGCTGCCCGAACGACTGCCAGAACGCCATCGAGCGTGCCGACTTCGCCATCATCGGTACCTGGCGTGACGACATGAAGGTCAACCAGGAAGAAATCAAGAACTATATCCAGAAGAAAGGCCGCCAGTACATCATCGACAACGTCATTTCACGTTGCCCGACCCAGGCCATCTCCCTGGACGACAATGACAACTTCCTCGTCGACAACCACAACTGCGTGCGCTGCATGCACTGCCTGAACGTCATGCCGAAGGCGCTGCATCCCGGCGACGACAAGGGTGTCACCATCCTGATCGGCGGCAAGCGCACCCTGAAGATCGGCGACCTGATGGGCACCGTCGTGGTTCCGTTCAAGAAGCTGGAGACGGAAGAAGACTACGAAAGCCTGCAGGAAATGGCGGAAGACATCATCGACTTCTGGGCCGAGAACGGTCTGGAGCATGAACGCTGCGGTGAAATGATCGAACGTATCGGTCTGGTCAACTTCCTCGAAGGCATCGGCATCGACGTCGACCCGAACATGGTCGGTAACCCGCGCCAGAGTTCCTATGTCCGCATGGACGGCTGGGACGAAGAGGCCGAGAAATGGTTCGAGCGCAAGCGTGAGGAAAAGCAGGCCGCATCCGCTTGAGTGTAAGAATCCCGAGTTAAAACAATCCCGGTGCCCTGCACCGGGATCTGTTCGAAAAATTCAGAATTTCAGGAGAGTCACATGGCACAAGAAATGCGTTCGCCAATCGAATCTGGATGCCCTGACGGGTTCCAGTACATGCATCCCGTGATGCGCAAGAATTACGGCCAGTGGGCCTACCACGAAGACCCGCAGCCTGGCGTCCTGCTGCATGTCTCGAAGAACGGCGACAAGATCTGGACCGTCCGCGCCGGCACCCAGCGCATCCTCGACGTATTCACCCTGCGCACCCTGTGCGACATCGGTGACCAGTACGGCGATGGCTATGTCCACTTCACCATCCGCAGCAACATCGAATACCAGGTGGCGGACGAGGCCAAGGTCGAACCGCTGATCAAGGCGCTGCGCGATGCGGGCTTCATCGTCGGGGGCACCCGCAACTCGGTTGCCATGATGTCCCACACCCAGGGCTGGCTGCACTGCGACATCCCGGGCACCGACGCCTCCGGCGTGGTCAAGTCGATGATGGACGAACTGATCGGCGAATTCACCGAGTGGAACATGCCGAACCGCGTGCACCTGACGACCTCCTGCTGCCAGATCAACTGCGGCGGCCAGGGCGACATCGCCATCAACGTACAGCACACCAAGCCGCCGAAAATCAACCACGACCTGGTTTCCAACGTATGTGAGCGGCCTTCAGTGGTCGCCCGCTGCCCGGTGGCCGCCATTCGCCCGGCACTGGTCAATGGCAAGCCCTCGCTGGAAGTCGACGAGAAGAAGTGCATCTGCTGCGGCGCCTGCTTCCCGCCCTGCCCGCCCATGCAGATCAACGATGCCGAGCATTCCAAGCTGTCCATCTGGGTGGGCGGCAACCACTCCAATGCGCGCGGCAAGCCGACCTTCCAGAAGCTGGTCGCCTCCGGTATCCCGAACAACCCGCCGCGCTGGCCGGAAGCCACCGCCGTGGTGAAGAAGATTCTCAAGACCTACAAGGAAGATGCCAAGGACTGGGAGCGCATGAATGACTGGATCGAGCGTATCGGCTGGCCGCGTTTCTTCGAGAAGACCGGGCTGCCGTTCACCAAGTACCACATCGACAACTGGCGTGGTGCTCGTGCCAGCCTGAACGCGTCGACGCACATTCGCTTCTGATTTTACAAGGACTTTACGCATGAAGCTGACAATTCAGGTCAACGAAGGCCCTTATCAGCACCAGTCGTCTGATTCTGCCTATTACTTCACCAAGGCGGCGCTGGAGAAGGGCCACGAGATCTTCAGGGTGTTTTTCTACCACGACGGCGTCAACAACGGCACCCGCCTGACGACGCCGCCACAGGATGACCGCAACATCGTCAAGCGCTGGAGCGATCTTGCCGAGGCGCATGGGCTTGACCTGGTGGTGTGCGTCGCGGCAGCCCAGCGACGCGGGATCGTCGATGAGGGTGAAGCCCAGCGTAATGGCAAGGACGCGACCAACATCGCCCCCGGTTTCCGCATCTCGGGACTGGGGCAGTTGGTGGAAGGTGGTGTTCAGAGTGACCGCCTGGTTGTATTCGGCGACTGACGGGGAGAATCGGAATGTCTGAAGAGACAAAGAAATTCATGTACATCAACCGCAAGGCGCCTTACGGAACCATTTACGCATGGGAATCCCTGGAAGTCGTCCTGATCGGTGCCGCCTTTGAACAGGATGTCAGCCTGGCGTTCCTGGACGACGGTGTATTCCAGCTGACCAAGGGCCAGGACACCAAGGGGATCGGCATGAAAAACTTTTCCCCGACCTACTCCGCGCTGGGTGATTACGAAGTCACCAAGATTTATGTCGAGAAGGAATCGCTGGAGGAACGCGGCCTGACGCTGGATGACCTGCAGCACCTGGTCTGGGAAGACGAGGATGAGGATTATGCCGAAAAGGACTCCATCCGTCTGGTCAGCCGGGCCGAACTGGCCGAAGTCATCGCCGCAAGCGACGTCCTGTTTAATTTCTAGCCCGGGAGCACAGACGAAATGGCTATGCTACATCTGGTAAACAAGTCCCCCTACGACGCGGGCAACCTTGAGACCGCGACGGCTTACATGCAGGGCGATGACGCACTGCTACTGATCGAGGACGCGATTTATGCCGCCATCAAGGCGGGCAAGGCGTCAGCAATGCTGGCCGGCAAGAACGTTTCTGTCCTGGGACCCGACCTCGCGGCCCGCGGCATTGCCGAAGACAAGCTGGTTGAGGGCATCAACATTATCGATTATGCCGGCTTTGTGGACCTGGTCGAGGCAAACGATAAAGTGCAGTCCTGGCTGTAACTTTCCAATCATTTAACATTCTTTTACAGAGGAGATACATCAATGCCAATCGAAGCAAACGGCAAAACCTACGAAACCGATGAAGAAGGTTACCTGGCCGACCTGAACGCATGGGAGCCCGAGGTCGCGACTGTCATGGCCAAGCTGGATGACTGCGAACTGACCGAAAGCCACTGGGAAGTGATCAACTTCCTGCGCGAGTACTACGAGGAGTACCAGATCGCTCCTGCAGTCCGCGTGCTGACCAAGGCCATCGGCAAGAAGCTCGGCAAGGACAAGGGCAACAGCAAGTACCTGTACGAACTGTTCCCCTATGGCCCTGCAAAGCAGGCTTGTAAGTACGCCGGTCTGCCGAAGCCGACTGGTTGCGTTTAGCCAACAGTTGTTTCATGCAGAGGGGCAACCCTCTGCATGACGCCTGTTTTTCAGCAAATTAACCGTAAGGGAGCTCAGAAACATGTCGTTTCTGACAATCACATATGCGCTGCTGTTCTATGTCGCCACGGCCCTGCTGGTCGCCGGGCTGGCAAGAAAGATCACGCAGTATGCCAAAACCCCGGCCCCGTTGAAGATCCCGACCACGCCGGCACCGGTGACGCGCACGGGCGTCGTCATGCGGATGTTCCGCGAACTGGTCTTCTTCGAAAGCCTGTTCAAATCCAACAAGTGGATCTGGATATTCGGCTGGATGTTCCACTACGGTATGTTCCTGGTGCTGGCGCGACACC
>JASFOC010000268.1:0-4413 GCA_050116715.1 Gammaproteobacteria bacterium | reverse complement strand
ACAAGGCGCTGGTCTACGTTACGGATGAAACAGCGCAGCTCGAAATTGAGGGCGTTATCGCCAAAACTGCGGAACAGGACCCTGGGCGGACTGACCCGAAGACCGTCCGTGATGACCAGCGGGTGTTCCATGGCAACCTTGAGCAGCAGCTCGCGGACCTTCTCCACATCCGAGCCATAGGCGACGCCGACGGGGACGATGACCCGGCCCCATGGATCGCGCAGCATCCAGTTGGTGACCTGGTTGGATATCAATTCCGAGTTCGGCACGATGACGTCCGCACGGTCGAAGGTCTCGATCTGCGTCGAACGGATACTGATCCTGCGCACGTAACCTTCAGTGTTACCGACCACGACCCAGTCTCCCGTGCGAATCGGGCGTTCGAACAGCAGGATAATGCCGGAAATGAAATTGTTGACGATGTTCTGCAGGCCAAAACCGATACCCACGGAGAGGGCACCCGCAATAATGGCAAGGTTGGTGAAGCTGAAACCGGCAAGCGAGAGACCGATAAGCGCCGCGACAATCATGCCGACGTAGCCGGTCAGGGTAATGATCGCTTCCTGGGCACCGCGCTCGATGCTGGATTTCCTCACCCATCCGGGCAGCACCTCGTTGCGTATCCAGCTGACCAGCGCGACCAGAATGGAAAAAACCACGATGCCGGTCACCCAGTGTGTCGGGATGATGCGCAGCGGGCCAAGTTCGAAGCCCTCGGTAATGCCCTGCCTGGCCAGACTCCAGAAGGTATCCGAATAGCCCCACAGCCCGACGACCGTGATGCCGAAGGCCAGCCAGATCAACAGCACCGTCAGGAGCCGCAGCCAGATCAGACCGGGCACCGGCTCGCCCTCCTTCAGGCTCAGCTCGCCGCGCAGTTTGCGCTCCCAGGCATAACGCCCGCTGTCCATGCCGTCGAAGGCATCCTGCAGCAGGCTGTTGAGGAGCCAGAGACCGGCTGCCAGCAGGGCCGTACCGAGCAGGCCCCTGAACAGGTACCAGGAGAGGACACGGAAGCCCAGCAACTCGATGACTATACCGGCCAGCAGCAACAGCACGATCAGGCCGCGCAGTTTCGGGTTGTCCAGTGGCGGCGGGGCTCCATGCAGGGTGGACACCAGCCATACCAGCTGTGCCGTGGCCATGGTAAGGAACACGGCGCGTAACAGGTACCACTGCTCCACTGTAAGCACGCTATCTATACCGGTACTCAGGACCAGGATCAGGGCAAGTACCAGGAACAGCAGGCCCTTGGTGCGTCGGCACACGGCCCGGGCATAGCCCGGATCAATGCTGAGAAAATGCTGGGCAGGTGGACAGGGGTTGAACAGCGCCTGGAGGAGCGTGTTGCCACCCAGGTATACCAGGATGCTCAACAATACGGCCACGGCGGGTGCCAGGGGCCTGGCCGGCAGCAGCAGGAGCAGCAAGCCGCTGGCCGCAGACAGGACGAGAATAACCGGCAGGTGACTGGCAAGGCAGGCCTGCAGCGCGCTGTTCAGCCCTGCACTGATTCCCTCCCCGGTACGCAACGTGAGCCGCTGGCGCCACTGGCGGCGCCACCAGATACCCAGCATCGCCGCCGTGATCGACAGCACACCCAGTAAAATCCAGCCGTTGCGGTGCAGGTGATTTAGCTGCATGCGCTCCAGGAAAAAGGCCTGGAGGGTGGCAGGCAGGTCACTTGCCTGCTGCAGGTTTGCGAGCGTGACGTTCCAGATATTCGCACCGCGCCCGAGGAGCCGGTATTTCAGTACCGCCTGCTGGGCCGTGCGGATCTCGTCGCCCAGCGTCCGGGCATCCAGCAGCAGGGTGCTGCACGCCGCCATCTCGGCATCCAGCTCGTCCAGTCGCTTCTGTGTCTGTTTATCCGGTGCCGCCGCACTGCCGGCTGCAGCCTCGTCCGCAACGTCGACAGCCGCCTTGATGGTGTTGATGTCCTCCGCCCTGGCATCGATGCATTTCTGTGCATTCAGGCGGATCTCGCCGAGCACACGCACCCAGGGATCGAGATCATCGGTATTGCCTGTAGCCGGATCGAAGGACTCGAGGGTATGCCGCGCGACCACTACCGCATCGCGCGCCGGCTTCAACCAGTCGCTGTCGTCGCTACTGACGGCTGCGGAGAAGCACAGCAGCAACAGCAGCATGACCCGCATCCGCAGAATGTTTGCAGATACCGGCTTGCTGTCGTTCATCGTAAAAGTAGTCATCCGGACTGTTCGCGCACCGGGAGACGATGCCTGTGCCGCGAGCATAACGCGCGCATTCCGGGATAAGCAACCGAAAGATGAACGCGTGCTCCAGCCGGCTGGAGCAGGACCCGCGACCGTGCGCCGGGGTGTCGCAGGCAGGGGATAACCCGGAACTGTGAGCCGCACGATTCCTGCAGGCGAACAGCTGCAGCTGCTATTGCGTCGAAAGTTAACGCCACTGCGTGACCGCTGAGGCGGTTGCATGAATGTAACCCTCCCTGCCCCGCTGCCAGCGTTTTACACGGCGGCTGCGCGGCCTCGCCAGTTACCGCAGACATGGCTTTTCAAGCCGGCATGGGACGCTGTAGACTGCATTGAAATGCAGGACAGCAAAACAAGAAGGCGAACGCCCCCGTGATAAAACCAGCCAGCAAACGCCAGGTCGTCGGGTGGCGCGAATGGGTCAGTCTGCCCGGACTGCAGCTCGAACATATCAAGGTCAAGGTCGATACCGGTGCACGCACCTCGGCACTGCACGCCTATTTCGTGGAGCCCTACCTCAAGGGCGGCAGGCGCTGGGTGCGTTTCGGCGTACACCCCTACCAGCGTGACAACCGGACGAAGTGCATCTGTGAAGTCCCCGTTGCGGATGAACGCTGGGTGACGGACTCAGGCGGCCATCGCGAAAAGCGCTATGTTATCTGTACCGACGTGGTACTCGGCGACAACCGGTTCCCCGTGGAACTGACCCTGACCAACCGTGATACCATGCGCTTTCGCATGTTGCTGGGCAGGTCCGCACTGAAAAAGCGTTTCATGGTCGACCCGGCACGCTCCTATCTCATGGGGCGCTACAAAAAACCCAAAGGGGAAACCAGATGAAGATCGGCATCCTGTCACGCAAGGCATCCTATTATTCAACCAGACGCCTGGTGGAGGCGGCGAAGCAGCGTGGTCACGAGGCGCAGGTCATCGACACCCTGCGCTGCTACATGGATATTGCCTCGCACCGGCCCGGCGTACACCTCAACGGTGAAGCCCTCACCGATTTCGACGCCGTCATCCCGCGCATCGGTGCCTCCATCACCTTCTACGGTACCGCAGTGCTGCGCCAGTTCGAAATGATGGGTGTATACCCGCTGAATGAATCGGTAGCCATCAGTCGTTCGCGTGACAAGCTGCGCTCACTGCAACTGCTGTCACGCAAGGGAATCGGCCTGCCGGTGACCGGTTATGCCAATTCCCCCGACGATGTCCAGGACCTGCTCAAGATGGTCGGCGGCGCGCCGGTGGTCATCAAGCTGCTGGAAGGCACACAGGGGATCGGCGTGGTGCTGGCGGAGACCCAGAAGGCCGCCGAGAGCGTGGTCGAGGCCTTCATGGGACTCAACGCAAATATCCTCGTCCAGGAATACATCAAGGAAGCCGGGGGGTCGGATATCCGCTGTTTCGTGATCGGCGACCGGGTGGTCGCAGCCATGAAGCGCCAGGCGCAGGAGGGCGAGTTCCGCTCCAACCTGCACCGCGGCGGCAGCGCCAGCCTGATCAGGATCACCCCAGAAGAGCGCGCCACGGCGACCCGTGCGGCCAAGGTCATGGGACTGAATGTTGCGGGCGTCGACCTGCTGCGCTCCAATCACGGGCCGGTGGTCATGGAGGTGAATTCCTCTCCGGGGCTGGAAGGCATCGAAGCCGCCAGCGGCAAGGACATTGCCGCCATGATCATCACCTTCATCGAACGCAACGCTCGCCCTTACCATACCAGGACCAAGGGCAAGGGCTGAGCGATGCCGCAGCAGGACATCCTCATCGGCGGCACCCTGGTCAAGCCGGGTGACCGGATTAGTCTCGACCTGCCGATGGCCAGTCTCTATTCGCACGCACCGATGTCCCTGCCACTACAGGTGATTCACAGCAAGCGCGACGGGCCGCGTCTGTTTGTCAGCGCAGCCATCCATGGCGATGAAATCAACGGCGTGGAAATCATTCGCCGCCTGCTGCGCCTGCCGATGCTGAAACAGCTGCGCGGCACCCTGTTTGCCGTACCCATCGTCAATGTCTACGGCTTCATCAACGGTTCCCGCTACCTCCCGGATCGACGCGACCTGAACCGTGCCTTTCCGGGCTCCGAGAAGGGTTCCATGGCCGCACGCCTGGCCGAGTTATTCCTGGAGGAGATCGTCACCCGCAGCGACTACGGCATTGATCTGCATACCGG
>JASFOC010000267.1:0-4434 GCA_050116715.1 Gammaproteobacteria bacterium | reverse complement strand
TAATTGGCACTGCGATTGCCGGCGAGTTCGATCTCAACAAGGCCTTCTGGGACAAGTTGCAACAGCTGGACAAGCGCGAATCCCGGATGGTCAAGGGGCGCATTCGCGTCTCCGAATTCAGGGATACGTAATGCAACTCATCATTCTTGATCGTGACGGTGTGATTAACGAGGATTCCGATGAGTACATCAAGTCCCCGACAGAGTGGAAACCCATACGTGGCAGCCTCGAGGCGATTGCCCGCCTGCATCGGGCCGGCTGGCGCGTCATCGTCGCAACCAACCAGTCGGGCATCGCGCGAGGCCTGTTTGACCTGGACACCCTCGCCAGGATCCACAAGAACATGCACCAGCGGGTTGTGGAAACCGGTGGCTTGATCGACGCGGTATTCTTCTGTCCTCACGGACCGGATGACAACTGCAACTGCCGCAAGCCACGCCCGGGGATGTTGCAGGATATCGCGGGACGTCTGCGTATCAACCTCGAGGGGGTACCTGCCGTCGGTGATTCACTACGGGATATACAGGCGGCTGAAGCTGCAGGGGCACGACCAATACTGGTCAAGACCGGCAAGGGCTTCGGAACCGTCAGCAATCCCGAGCTTGATCCGGCTGTTCCCGTTTACGACGATCTCTACAGTGCGGTGGATGCCCTGTTGAAGGCTGCCAGCGCCAGCCATGACGCCCAGGGTTCCCGCAGTTGAACAGCGTGAAGGAAACCGCCTACCCGGTGCTCTGGCTGCGTTCGCTTGCCTTCTGGATCGTATTCCCGATCTCGATCATGCTTTTCGCCACCCTGCTGCTGTTTACAATTCCGTTTTCCCTGACCACCCGCTGGGCACTGGTGCAGCACTGGGTCAAATTCATCCTCTGGTGGCTTAAGGTGACCTGTCGACTGACATATGAAGTACAGGGCCTTGAACACATTGCCGAGGGTCCGGCAATCATCTTCGCCAAACATCAATCCACCTGGGAGACGATTGCCCTGCAACGCATCTTCCCCCTGCAGGTCTGGGTCGCAAAGCGCGAACTCATGTGGTTGCCCTTCTTCGGCTGGGGGCTGGCGCTCATGAAGTGCATTGCCATCAAGCGCGGCACCGGCCGGGCCGCGATCAGGCAGCTTATCAAGCAGGGCAAGGCCCGCCTTGATGAAGGCATCTGGATTGTCATCTTTCCCGAGGGCACGCGCATACCGCCAGGTGAAAAGGGTCAGTACCGTATCGGGGGTGCCATACTCGCAGAAAAGTCCGGCTACCCTATCATCCCGGTGGCGCACAATGCCGGTGAATACTGGCCGCGTCGCAGCTTTGTCAAGCGACCCGGTGTGATACAGGTTCGCATCGGCGCACCGATCATCACGGAGGGCAAATCCGCCCAGCAATTACTTGAGACAGCCTCTGGCTGGATCGAGGATCGAATGGCGGAAATCACCACGCTAGACTGAAATTGAATCCGGCTGCAGCGCGACTGAACCGGCAGTATTCACTGTCGGTTACAGTCACAGCGCAGGTGGTGAGGGACTTCCACCGCGTTCCACAGCCAACAAAAAACAATCACGCACAAACAATAGTGTTAACTATATAAAAAATCTATTTAAATACAATAACATATATTTATATTATTGATTTGTCATTGCATATTTCGCGTGGCTTCAAGGCAATGTGACAGCCGGGAGGCCTGGCGGTACAAGCCGTTGCAGAATGCCGTGACCAATCTACCTTACCACGGCATCTGCCGGCGTCGTTCTCCGCCAGGTACTGTTGTATTTATCCGCTGGTTATCGTTGGGTTCTAGATATCCAGGTTGGATACCGAGAGGGCATTCTGCTCGATAAAGTCCCGGCGCGGTTCGACCTGGTCTCCCATCAGCGTGGTGAAGATGTCATCCGAGCCGACGGCATCCTCGATCTGTACCTGCAACAGACGACGGGTGTTCGGGTCGAGGGTGGTTTCCCATAACTGTTCCGGGTTCATTTCTCCCAGCCCCTTGTAGCGCTGGATGTGCTGGCCACGCTTGGCTTCATCCAGCAACCAGTTCAGTGCCTGCTTGAAGGAGGCAACATCTTCCCTGCGCTCACCTCGCTGAACGTAAGCCCCTTCGCTCAACAACCCGTCAAGTTGCTGTCCAAGGGCAATCATGTGGGCGTATTCCGTACTGGAGAAGAAATCAGGGGTGAAGATTTGTTCACTGGCGACAATGCCATGCGTCCACTTGGAGACTGCTGCACAGTTCTCACCATTGTCACCTGTGGCCTTGACCTCGACCTGGTATCGCTGGCCGCTTACCAGGCCGGCATTCATTCGGGCTACCAGTTCTGCATACCAGCTGCCAAGTGCTTCCCTGTCCTGCAGCAGTGCTTCATTCATCGGCGGCATGTAGATCATGCGTTCCAGCAGGTCGGTATCATAGCGCCTTCCCAGCCGGCGTATGGTCGCCATTACCGCCATGTAATCATTTGACAGGGACTCCAGCGCCGGTCCGCTCAGGGGCGGCGCAGCCGGGTTTACCACGAGTTCCGCCTTGTCGATTGCACCGGACAGCAACAGGGAATTCAGCGCAGAATCATCCTTAACGTATTGTTCTTGCTTACCTTTTTTGACTTTATAGAGTGGCGGCTGGGCAATGTAGATATAGCCGCGCTCAATCAGCTCCGGCATCTGGCGGTAGAAGAAGGTCAACAGCAGGGTGCGGATATGCGAGCCGTCGACATCGGCATCGGTCATGATAATGATGCGGTGATAGCGCAGCTTGTCCGGGTTGAATTCGTCACGCCCGATGCCACACCCCAACGCGGTGATCAAGGTACCCACCTCGGCTGAGGAAAGCATCTTGTCGAAGCGCGCCTTTTCAACATTCAGGATTTTTCCCTTCAGTGGCAGGATGGCCTGGGTTCTTCTATCCCGTCCCTGTTTCGCGGATCCGCCAGCGGAATCACCCTCCACCAGGAACAGCTCTGACAATGCCGGATCACGTTCCTGACAATCCGCCAGCTTGCCTGGCAGGCCGGCAATATCCAGAGCGCCCTTGCGCCGGGTCATCTCGCGCGCCTTGCGGGCTGCTTCGCGCGCACGTGCCGCATCGATGATCTTGGCGGTTATCGCCTTGGCCTCAGCCGGGTTTTCCAGCAGATACGTCTGGAAATTTTCGCCCACGGTGGACTCGACAATGCCCTTGATCTCCGATGAAACCAGCTTTTCTTTTGTCTGCGAAGAAAACTTCGGGTCGGGTACCTTGACAGACAGCACCGCCGTCAGGCCCTCGCGCGCATCATCCCCGGTTGCGGCAACCTTGGCCTTGCGCATCAGACCTTCTTTCTCCATGTACACGTTCAGCGTACGCGTCAGGGCGCCACGAAACCCGGCAAGGTGGGTACCTCCATCTCGCTGCGGTATGTTGTTGGTATAGCAGAAGATGTTTTCCTGGTAGGAGTCATTCCACTGCATGGCCAGCTCGACCACAACATCATCCTTTGTGGCCACGAAATGAAAGACCGACGGGTGCAGTGGTGTTTTCTTGCGGTTCAGGTGCTCGACAAAGGCCCTGATGCCCCCCTGGTACTCGAACACGTCTTCCTTGTCCGTGCGCCTGTCCGTCAACCGGATTCTCACACCCGAATTCAGAAAAGACAGTTCCCGGAGGCGCTTGGCGAGAATATCGTAGTGAAATTCTGTAACGGTAAAGATTTCCCGGTTGGGCAGAAAGCGGATCTCGGTTCCCGTTGCCGTGGTATCTCCGGTTATTTCCAGCGGTGCTACCGGTTCACCCCGCCGGTATTCCTGGGTATGAATCTTGCCGTCCCTGTGGATCGTCAATTTCAGATACTCTGACAAGGCATTGACCACCGAGACGCCAACACCGTGCAGACCGCCGGAAACCTTGTAGGAATTGTCGTCAAACTTGCCGCCGGCATGCAACACGGTCATGATCACCTCGGCTGCAGAACAACCTTCATCGTGGTGCATATCGACCGGGATACCCCGGCCGTCATCACGAACGGTAACCGAATTATCTTCATTCAGGGTGACGGATATTTCACTGCAATACCCTGCCAGCGCCTCGTCGATCGAATTATCAACCACCTCGAAGACCATGTGATGCAAACCGGTCCCGTCGTCGGTATCACCAATGTACATGCCCGGGCGCTTGCGCACGGCATCCAGTCCTTTCAGAACCTTGATATTTGATGATGTATAGCTATTTTGGTCTGCCATATCCCTGTCCCGGTATAAACCGCCGCATTATAGCACTTCCTGAATCCCGCCATGTTCCACGTGAAACCTTTTCGTTTCGTCCCAGGTGGCCTGAATTGTCCTGGCCCCGTCGATTGCAGTTACAAACACCTGGGCGTGCAAATCCTGCAATGCAGAAAGCACCCGGTCCTGGTGCGCCTCATCCAGTTCGCTGGCAAAGTCATCCAGCAAGAATGCGCCCAGGG
>JASFOC010000266.1:0-4439 GCA_050116715.1 Gammaproteobacteria bacterium | reverse complement strand
GTGGTCCTGAGTATCAGGCCCGAGGGTAAAGGCAATCCGCAGCCTGTCGAACAGGAATATGACTGGCCTGATCAAGGGTCCTAATGAGGGAGAGGCTATTATGCTGGGACAGGGCAAGAAATCGAAAAGCGCAAGCGCCAAGGTAGATACCATCATCGGTCAGCAGACCCGCATCGAGGGTGACGTGCACTTCAGCGGAGGCCTGCATGTGGATGGCAGGATCAAGGGGAGTATCATTGCCGCTGATGGCTCCGCTTCGGTACTGACGGTAAGTGAGCACGGTGATATCGAAGGCGATGTGCGGGTGCCGACGGTGATACTCAACGGCACAGTGACCGGTGACGTCCACGCTGAGGAACACATTGAACTGGCCCACAAGGCCAAGGTGAATGGCAATGTCTATTACAAGCTGATTGAAATGGCCATGGGTGCTGCGGTCAATGGCAGCCTGGTCCATGGCGGTGAGTCCGAGTCCTCCGTGGTGCGTTTTGACCGCGAGCTGGCTGACAAGGGCCAGGGGCCCGACTAATACTTGACCGTTTTACTCGGGAAATGACATAATTTTTCACCCTGAACCAGCAGAGCAAGGCAAGAGGCGCTAATCCAATGAACGAGACAGCAACTGCAACGAGCCCGGATGTGACCTTTAGTGACGCAGCGGCAAACAAGGTCAAGCGACTGATTGCAGAGGAAAATAACCCGAACCTGAAGCTGCGGATCTACATATCCGGCGGCGGATGTTCCGGTTTCCAGTACGGTTTCCAGTTTGACGAAAACGTTGCTGAGGGTGATGTGACGGTGGTCAATGGCGATGTGATGCTTGTCATCGATCCCATGAGTTATCAGTACCTTACAGGCGCCGAAGTGGACTACACCGAGGGTCTGGAAGGATCCCAGTTCATCGTGCGCAATCCGAATGCCACGACGACCTGCGGTTGCGGTTCTTCATTTTCTGTCTGATACCCGTTAGCCTGTCACCGCTGGCAGACAGCATGCTGTAACGCCTGCTTCCTGCATTTTCAGCCAGTTCACAGACGTCGCATTCTGCAGACGGTCTGTGGACTTGTCATGTACGATAGGATGAATTCAACAGAATCCTTTTAACGGCAGAGGACATGACGTGAGTGACTATCAACCAGGGCTTGAAGGTGTGCCGGCAACCCGGTCGAGGATCTCTTACCTGGACGGCAAGCAGGGCATCCTCACGTACCGCGGCTATCGCATCGTCGATCTCGCCCGGCACAGCACCTACGAGGAGACCGCCTATCTGCTGATCGATGGCGAGTTGCCAACTGCTGCGCAACTCGATCGCTTCGATACGCAGCTGCGCGAACACCGGCGGGTGAAGTATAACATTCACGACATCATGAAAATGCTGCCGGTGACCGGACACCCGATGGCAATGCTGCAAACTGCGGTTGCCAGCCTCGGCATGTTTTATCCTAATGACGTTCCCGTGCAGATTCGCAGCCCGGGCGATGAGAGTGAGCAGTACGTACACGGCCAGTCCATTCGAATCCTGGCGCGCATGGCCACACTGGTGGCAATGTGGCAGCAGTTGCGCCTTGGCAACTATCCCGTGCGGCCGCGCAGCGACCTGAGCTATGCGGCAAACTTTCTGCACATGTTTAATGGAGAAGAGCCGGACCCGCTGGTTGCGCGCATCATGGATATCTGTTTCATCCTGCATGCCGAACATACCATCAATGCATCTACCTTCGCCGCGATGGTGACAGGTTCAACCCTGGCCACACCGTCCTATGTTATCGCCGCGGCGATCGGCACCCTGGCCGGGCCATTGCACGGTGGTGCCAATGAAAAGGTCATCCAGATGCTGCGTGAAATCGGCAGTCCGGAAAATGTGCGTCCCTGGCTGGATAAAAAACTGGCGTCCAAAGAAACCATCTGGGGCATGGGACATCGCGAGTACAAGGTGAAAGATCCGCGTGCCAGTCTGTTGCAGGAACTGATGAAGGAACTTGCTACCTCCCGGGGAGAAATCAGTCCAATGTTCGAGACGGCTCTCGCGCTCGAAGAGGCCTGTGAAGAATCGCTGGCACCCAAGGGGGTGTATCCGAATGTGGATTTCTATTCGGGGATTCTCTACCAGGAAATGGGCATACCACCCGACCAGTTTACCTCGATGTTTGCCATTGCCCGCACTGCCGGCTGGCTGGCTCACTGGCGTGAGCAGGTAAAAGCGAACCGGATTTTCAGGCCCACGCAGATATACGATGGCTATGAGCCACGTGACTACCTGCCTCTCGACAAGCGTGTCTGATTTCGCCTGAGTCGCCCGGCTCACACAGGGTCGGCTCTGATCACACGTCCCGGTTGTGCTGCTGTGCAGGTAAGTCCGGCAAATTCTACCCGGTCAGGGACGGGTTCCCGAATGGCCCCCGGCCCCGCCATCATGACAGGGCTGGATTCCGGGACGCCGGGTTGTCGCGAACAATGAAACGCTTCGTCGGGCTCATGGAGCGCAACGCTGCGCGCCCGGAGGTGCGCGGTGTGCGATGGGGGTCAGTTGCTGTTGGCTGCAACCTGAACGTTGCGCATCAGGTCAAGCTGGGCCAGTAGTGATTCGGCCTTGCGACTGAAGTCAGCAAGATACTTGCTGTTGAGCGGTTCGGCGCCGGGGAGTTTGACCTTGAGCGGGTCGCGGTGGACGCCGTCTACCCTGAATTCGTAGTGCAGGTGCGGGCCTGTGGCCAGGCCGCTGCTCCCGATATAACCGATAATCTGTCCCTGCTCGACGCGACTACCGGTTTTCAGACCGCTGCGGTACTTCGACATGTGGGCGTAGAGCGTGCTGTACTTGGATCCATGCTGAATGATGATGGTGTTGCCATAGCCGCCTTTCTTGCCGCGATATATGATCTTGCCGTCGCTGGTCGCCCTGATCGGGGTGCCTGTCGCGGCAGCGTAGTCAACACCCTTGTGGGCGCGAATCCGGTTCAGGATCGGGTGTTTTCTGCCAAGACTGAATCCTGAACTGATGCGGCTGAACTCCACCGGGGTGCGCAGAAATGCCTTGCGCATGCTCTTGCCATCCAGCGAGTAGTAGTCCGTTTTGCCGCCGGCATCGGTATAGCGTACCGCCTGGTAGCGTTTTCCCTGGTTAATGAATTCTGCAGCAAGTATGTCACCGTTACCGATGGGCTCGCCGTCGAGGTAGAGTTCCTCGTAGAGAACGGTGAACTGGTCGCCCTTGCGGATATCCAGCACGAAATCGATATCCCAGCCAAATATCCCTGCCAGTTCCATGGTCATGCTGTCCGAGAGTCCTGCTGCCTGGGCGGAGACAAACAGGGAATTATCAATGCTGCCGCTGACGTTCTTGATCCGGCGTTCCGGCGTGCGATGTGTGGTGCTGATCTCGAATTCATCACCGTTTCGGCTGATATCGAGTGTACTAAGCTCGTCAATCTTGTAGGACAGGCTAACCAGTTGCTGATCGGCATTGGTCTTCAGACGCAGGGTCTGGCCCGGGTAGATCTTTTTCAGGTTGTGGGTTGCACCGCCCTGTGAGAGCACCGCATGTAATTCCCCGGCTGATATGCCCACGCGCGAAAAGATGGCGGCCAGACTGTCGCCTGACTTGACAGTTACATCGTGCCAATCGCTGTCAGGGTCGCTTGCCTGTGGTGCAGGTTCACGTGGAATCCCGGCAGCGGGGTTTGCGAGCGCCTGCGGGTCGAAACCCGGGTCGTGGGCAGGCAGGGTAGCCTCCGTGGAGGCGGTGATGTCCTGGTTGCCGAGGTCCAGGCTCACCTGACGTGTGGCACTGGCCGATTCCGGGTTGCTGATCCACAAGGCAAGCAGGATGATTGTGGCCAGGCCTGTGAATATCAGGTAGGCGGGACGCCAGCGCAAGTGATGTATGCCTGCGGATATGTCCTGCAACTTGACGTCGCGATTGATAATGGACTGATACTTCACTATAAGTCCTTGTAAAAGTTTGGCATAAATTAACGATTGCGGCTCGCCGGGTCAACAGTTTATTCCTTTGTCTATCGTCATTGGCGGCTGGTTCCTTGAGGCTGGTGCTGTTGCCTGGGCCCCCGGTTGAAGGTGCTGGCAGTGTGTTAATCTTCTGGCCGGCCATTTATGCAGGAGAAGCAAGCAGATGACAATTGCGGAGCAGCTGACGCAAATCAAGCGCGGTGCGGAGGAGATTCTGGTGGAGGCCGAGCTGGTGCAGCGCCTGGAGGCAGGCAAGCCGCTGCGCGTGAAGGCAGGCTTTGATCCGACTGCACCCGACTTGCATCTTGGGCATACCGTGCTGATTAACAAGTTGCGGCAATTCCAGGAGATGGGGCACGAGGTGCTGTTCCTGATCGGTGATTTCACCGGCATGATCGGTGATCCGACAGGAAAAAACGTTACACGCAAGCCGTTGACACGTGAAGACGTGTTGCAGAATGCGGCAACGTACG
>JASFOC010000265.1:0-4448 GCA_050116715.1 Gammaproteobacteria bacterium | reverse complement strand
CCGTTTTTCAGTATCAGCGGCTCGGAATTTGTCGAGATGTTTGTCGGCGTGGGCGCAAGCCGAGTACGTGATGCGTTCCAGCAGGCCAAACAGGCAGCACCCGCTATTCTCTTTGTCGATGAACTCGATGCTGTCGGCAGGCGTCGTGGTGCGGGCCTCGGGATGGTCAATGACGAGCGCGAACAAACGCTGAACCAGATGCTGGTGGAGATGGACGGTTTTGATGCGCGCGAAAAGGTCATTGTGATTGCCGCCACCAACCGCCCGGACGTGCTGGATCCCGCCCTGTTGCGGCCCGGCCGGTTTGACCGGCAGGTGGTCGTGGATCTACCCGATGCACGGGGACGTGAGGGAATTTTGCGCATCCATACCGGGCAAATCAAACTCTCTGACGATGTCGATCTCGGGGTTATCGCCGGCATCACCATCGGCATGAGCGGGGCACAACTCGCCAGCCTTTGCAACGAAGCCGCACTGTTCGCTGCGCGCGAAGGACATGACAAGGTGCAGCATACGGATTTCGAGGCTGCGCTGGACAAGCTCGTCCTCGGCGATATCCGGCCGCTGGTACTCAATGAGAAAACCCGCCGCGTGATTGCCTGTCACGAGAGCGGACATGCGCTGGTGGCCTGGCTGACAGCGGATGCCGACCCGGTGCACAAGGTCACCATCGTTCCACACGGCCAGGCTCTCGGTGTCACCGAACAGCGGCCCGGTGCCGATCCGTACAATTTACCGAAGAGCTACCTGCTGGCACGGATGGCCGTCCTGCTCGGCGGACGTGTTGCGGAAGAACTGGTCACGGGTGATGCAACAACCGGCGCCGAAAACGACCTGCTCGAGGCGACCCGCCTGGCACAGCATATGGTCACTGCCTGGGGCATGAGTGAACTCGGACTCGCCGCCTATCAAAGTGGCTCAGAGAACCGCTTCCTGGGATACGAACTCGGGCGTGAACGTACCTACAGTGAAAGCACCGCCGCCGCTATCGACCGCGAGGTCAAGCGTCTGCTCGATGAGTGCCATCAGACAGTGACCGCGCTACTCAAACGGGAGCGCGACAAGCTGGAGAGGCTTGCCGACCACCTGCTGGCTCACGAGGTCGCAAATACCGCACAGCTGACTGAACTGCTCGGTCCGCGTCCCCGGCCACCGACTGGCGATGCCGGGAGGACTCGGGGAAAGGACGCTGCGACCCGGGTTGCGGCCTGTTGCATGACAGAACCGGGAGGCCGGTTGTACCCGTCCGGCACGCTGTAAAGACCGGTAATGATGCTGCCCATGACACGCAAAAACCCGGTTATCTTTTTGCTGTTCGGGGCTGCCGGTGATCTGTCACATCGACTCATCCTGCCTGCGCTGTATGCCTTGCATCAGCATGATCAGCTCCCGCGGCATTTTTGCCTGATCGGCGCTGACCGTTCGGTTTCGAACGCGGGGCAACTTGCAGCCGGCTACCGCGACTCATTCGAGCGCAGTGGACTCCCGGTCCAGGCGGACAAGTGGCAGGAATTTGCGAGTCGTATCCGCTATCTATCGGGAGACCTGAACGACGACACGCTTTACACACAACTCAAGGACCATATCCGCGGCCTGGAACACGACTGGAATACAGGGACGGAGCTTGTTTTCTACCTGGCCACCCCCCCCTGGTATTCAGTACAATCGCCAAAGGGCTGGCCACAGCCGGATCGTGGTGGAAAAACCGCTGGGACATGACCTGGCATCATTCATGGAAATCAACTCCATGCTGACCCGTCATTTCCACGAGGAACAGATCTTTCGAATCGACCATTTTCTCGGTAAGGAAACCGTACAGAATATCCTGGCGTTACGTTTTGCCAACCCGATCTTCGAACCGATATGGAACCGCAACTACATCGACCATATCGTGATTACTGTTGCCGAGACGCTTGGCGTGGAACATCGCGCCAGTTACTACGAACAGACTGGCGCACTGCGCGACATGGTGCAGAACCACCTGTTACAACTACTCTGCCTGGTGGCAATGGAACCGCCGGCCGCCTATGCGGCCGATGATATCCGCAACCACAAGATGGATGTCATGCACGCAGTGCGCCCCATACCCCTGCAAGACATCAGCCGGCACGTCGCCCGAGGCCAGTACACAGCGGGCTGGATTGCCGGCCGGAAAACAGTCGCCTACCGCGACGAACCCGGCGTGCACCCCGATTCGACGACCGAGACATTCGCGGCCCTGAAGCTGTATGTGGACAACTGGAGATGGCAGGACGTACCTTTTTATCTCCGCACCGGAAAACGTATGGGTGCAGCGGTATCGGAGATATCTATCCGTTTCCGCCCGGTGCCGCACCGCGCATTCCCGAACACGGTTGCAGACAGCTCAAGGCCAGTCAGCCTTATCCTCCAGCTGCAGCCTGACGAAGGCATCCGCTGGCGAATTTATGTCAAGGAGCCAGGCACACAATTGCGACTGCGAACGGTGAACATGGATTTCAGTTACCGGCGCGCCTTCATGATCCGTACACCGTCCGCCTATGAAACCCTGCTGAAGGAGATCATGGCGAACGATGCCAGCCTGTTCATGCGCGCCGATCAGGTTGCGGCGGCCTGGCGTCTACTGACGCCGATACTGGACACCTGGGCGGAAAACCCGCCCAGTGACTTTCCCAACTATGCGGCAGGAAGCTGGGGACCTGAAAGCGCCGCAGCATTAATCGCTGCCGACGGCTTTTCCTGGTATACCCCGGAACCAGGTGAACATAATGATGGATGAACAACACCGCACAAGCGCGCCAGGCGCAGCTGGCATCAAATCCGTCGGAACGCGCAGGGCAATACACTTCGCAAGCTGCATGCCCGGCTGGCGGCAGCCTGCAGCGGCGGCAGCTGGCTCACATGCTTGAGCACGTTGTTCAGGTCGCACAACCCTGGCTGGAGCACTATGGTTACGCGGCCCTGTTTGGCGCCCTGTTCCTGGAGGCCGCTGGTATCCCGACGCTGGGTCTCACGATGCTGATTGCAGCGGTGCTGCTGGCCAGTCAAGGAGAGATGCAGATCGAACTGGTCGTAGGGCTGGCGCTTGTCGCGACCCTGAGCGGTTGTCAGCTTGCCTACATCTTTGGTCGAACCGGTGGCCGCAGACTGATACTGCGCACCGGGTTACTCAGCCGTCATCACCTGCATGACTTGCACAGGTTGTTCAGACGCTGGGGACCACCGCTGCTTCTGGCTGCACCGTTTGTTGACGGACTACGGCAGTACGGTTCGCTCGCAGCCGGTGCGGCAATGGTAAGTTGGGGAAAATTTACATTGTATAATGCGGCAGGCGTGGTCCTGTGGATCGGAAGCTGGAGTGTTGCAACAGATCTTTTTGGCCAGCACCTGGAACCGGTACTCAGGGTCGTACACAAGAGCAGCCCATGGATATTCGCCTGCATTGCCACGAGCCTGCTCGGGTTCATCTTGCTCAGGCTCTTCAGGAAACCCCACACCCGGGAGTAGCGGTTGCCCAGCCAGCAAACCGCCCCAACGCCAGTGAAGCCGGGGCAGGCCCGGGTCCATTGCCGCTTATCCAGCAGCACGGCTGGCCGCCGGCACGGGGCAGCCAGCCTGTAGCACCCTGCACCGGCTACGAAGTCGCTTTCGGTATCGTCAAGGTCAACACACCGTCCTTGTAGTCACTTTTCATACCTGAGGCCTGTACCGGGCCAGGCAGGGTGAATGCCTGTTCGAATGCGCTGCTGTAGGTCTCTTCACGCGTGACAGCGCCGTTTTGCGCAGCCTGTTTTTCCGTACCCCGGGCTTCCGACGATATACTCAGCAGCCGTCCATCGAGATTAACCTTGATATCGCCCTCCTTGGCACCGGGGATAGTCGCCTTGACCACGTAGGCATCAGCCTGCTGCTGCAGCGTAATCTTTGCAGTATCGCCGCGGGCTGGAATTTGCAACGCGTCGAAGTACTGGCCGAATACCCGGTCGATCTGTGCCTGCATACGCTGCATTTCGGACCAGGGATCCCACACCCCACTGGATGAAGCCGGCGGCATATACGACAGACCGGAATCGGCTTGATCGCTGACACGTTGTGCAAGCTCATGTGTGTAGTAGGTCTGTGCACCCACCGCCCCGATTGCGCCTGTGGCGAGGATGGCGATGAATGCATATTTCAAAGCAGGTTTTTTCATGGCGGCCTCCTTGTGTATTGCAGCCCCATTTCCAGGGACACCCAATTACTCCACAGCATCACTCATGCCAAAAGCAAATTAACCATAAAATTCTGTGAGTTAAGGATGGCGTACTGGTAACACCGTACGCCATAGGTGGCTATGCACCACAACCCCCGTGGAATTTTAACCAGTGACCGGTCATTCGGTGCCAGTCTATCCATGACGCATCCGGCCGAAAGTGTGCGCGCAGAGTGCCCGGTTGAACATCCTTTGCTGCTGCGACTTGCGCTGCTGT
>JASFOC010000264.1:0-4458 GCA_050116715.1 Gammaproteobacteria bacterium | reverse complement strand
AACTCCAGCTCCGTGACGCCGGCAAATAGCGTGATCGCACCGCTAACGGCAAGCCACAGCAATGCCAGTCTGCGCGTGCCCATGCCGCCGGGCAGCAGCAGGGCCAGTACCAGCGGTGCACCCACGATGCAGGTAATCAGCAGGTCGAACCTGAGGCCAACCAGAAAGCTGCTGCCCAGGTCGGCCAGAGGCACCTGTTCCGCGAGGTCGAGATTCGTGTACAGCAGGATGGCGCGCATGACTGCCATAATGCCGAGATAGGCCAGGACATATCCGGACAGGAACAGAATGTCGGCGAGCAGCGGGTCGAAGCCGGTCCGGTGAGGGGCAGGTTGTGGTCTGGTTTCAGGGGCCATGGATTCCCGGAATGGGTGATTTTCTCTGTTCAGCAAGGTTATAAGCGCCATCTGCAGCGAAAATAGCGGATTGCGGAGCGCGCAGTTGTTTTGCGGCACCTCCGGAACGCCCTGCCTGTAGTCCAGCAAGCGTCCAAAATTTGACTGCTTCCCGGTGTTGAGGCGGCTGTCGTCATCCAGGCAGTTCAGAAAGGCCGGGCTGTCCCGCAGGTTGGCCGCGAATACCTGGTCATGCAGGCCGTCAGTTACCCTGTGTGCTCCGCAGCAGTTTTGCAGCAGCGCCAGCGATGCAGCCAGCGGGCAAGCAACCAGCAAGCGTAGCGTGTATGACGTGTTAATACCGGGCGCAACATCAATTTCCCGCAGGCGCAGTGCTCGGCAAGATGCCGGTTATGACAGACCGGAAAGTATGCGCCTGCTATATTAAGGGCGGCTTAAGGATCAGGTTGGTCTGATTAAACAGCCTGAAGTCATTCGGGTGTATGCCGGACAAAAATGCATGGCACGCTGAACGCCCGGTGGGCGCCCGCAGCGCGGGTGAGCCGAGTCGTCCGAAAAATGAACAACCTGGATCCCGGGTATTTGCCCGGGATGATGCCTTGTTCAGGGTGTCCTTGCGGGCGACTCGGGCCTGCGACGGGAATTATCAGGGGTAGTCGTAGCGGCATGCGGCTATCCCGGCATGTAAATTGATTTTCGGGCCGCGGATAGCTAAGCTACGCGGCTCGCCTTGAATGGAGGTCACTATGCGCCAGCCACTGGTAGCCGGAAACTGGAAAATGAACGGCTCACTCGACAGCATCAAGCCGCTGGTCGATGGGATCAAAGCCGGAAAAGACGCTGTTACCACAGCCGAGATGGCGGTTTGCCCGCCGTTTGTGTACGTTGCGCAGGTGGCGCAGATGCTGGCAGGGACGAAGATTGCCGTGGGTGCGCAGGACGTCAGTGACCAGGAAGCCGGCGCCTTCACCGGGGAAGTCGCTCCGGCCATGTTGACCGACGTGGGTTGCAAGTACGTGATCGTCGGACACTCCGAGCGGCGCAGCCTGTATGGCGAAAGCGATGAATTCACTGCCAGCAAGTTCGCGGCCGCCCGCAAGGCCGGCCTGGTGCCGATACTCTGCGTCGGCGAGCTGCTGGAGGAGCGCGAGCAGGGTATTACCGAGGAGGTGGTCGCGCGCCAGCTGGACGCGGTGATCAAACTCGAGGGTGTTGCCGCCCTGGGTGATGCGGTCATCGCCTATGAACCGGTCTGGGCGATTGGCACCGGCAAGACGGCATCGCCGCAGCAGGCGCAGGACGTGCATGCCTTCATTCGCGGCAAACTGGCTGCGCTGGATGCGGGCGTTGCGGATAAAGTACAGATTCTCTATGGCGGCAGCATGAATGCGGGCAATGCCGCGGACCTGCTGGCGATGTCCGATATCGACGGTGGCCTGATTGGCGGCGCCTCGCTGAAACCGGATGATTTCCTTGCCATCGGCAAGGCCGCGAACGCCTGACCCGCCATCCCTTAAACGAGGCAAGACAAACACTATGTTCTCCTTTCTGCTGGTCGTACAGATTCTGGTATCGATCTCCATTATTACGCTGGTGATGCTGCAACATGGCAAGGGCGCCGACATGGGCGCTGCCTTTGGCAGCGGCTCCTCCGGTACCGTTTTCGGGGCGCGGGGCTCAGGATCATTCCTGACCCGTGCAACCGGAATCCTTGCGGCCGTATTTTTTATCAACTGTGTGCTGATCGCCTCGCCGCTGTTGCGGGATACCGAACGCAGTGCCGGTGGTGTGGCCGACCAGCTGGAACAGCAGGTTCAGCAGCAGCAACAGCAGCAGACGCAACAGGCAGCTGTCGACGGAGATATTCCGGACTTGCCGCTTGCCGAGGTGGTTGAAGCGCCTGTGGAGGCAGAAGCGGTAACAGAAACACAGGCGGCGCCGTCCGCACCGGATGCTGAACTGCCGGAAGTGGTCGACGAAAGCCCGCCACCAGAAGATTTGCCCCGGTAGTTCTCGTTTCCCGCAGCTACTTCAGATCCTTTACACAGCCGATGTGGTGAAATTGGTAGACACGCTATCTTGAGGGGGTAGTGGCGAAAGCCGTGCCGGTTCGAGTCCGGCCATCGGCACCAAATCAGGAATGACGGCCCGAATACGGACTGCGGGCGTCCTGCGAGGGCAGCGGGATGTGGTTATTTTCGGGATGTTCATGCTTATTTTTTATGCCCCCAAAAGTACATATAACTAGCTGAAAAATATAAAAATAGTGGCGGATTTCTGACTTGACACCACGCATGCGCTGGCCTAGACTGCAGCATCTTTTTTCATCGCATGTCTGGACAAGAAAACTCAACCAGGCAGTCGCTTCAGAAGCCGCCTGTATGCATGAGACGCTGAGATGCTGGATAACTATCTGCCGATCCTGATTTTCATTGCCATTGGCATCGCTGTCGGTGTGGGTCCCATCCTGATCGGTTTCCTGCTGGCGCCCTACCGGCCGGACAGCGAAAAAAATGCCCCCTATGAATGTGGTTTCGAGGCCTTTGAAGACAGCCGCATGCGCTTCGATGTGCGCTACTACCTGGTCGCTATCCTGTTCATCATTTTCGATCTCGAGATCGCCTTCCTGTTTCCCTGGGCCGTGGTGCTGGATTCCATCGGCATGTTCGGTTTCATCGCCATGCTGATTTTCCTGGGAATCCTGGTGATCGGATTCATCTACGAATGGAAAAAGGGCGCACTGGAATGGGAATAGAGGGACTGCTCAAGGAAGGTTATATCACCACCACGGCCGACAGCCTGATCAACTGGGCGCGAACCGGCTCAATGTGGCCGATGACCTTTGGCCTGGCTTGCTGCGCCGTCGAGATGATGCAGGCAGGCGCTTCCCGCTATGACCTGGACCGTTTCGGTGTTGTGTTTCGCGGCAGCCCGCGCCAGTCGGATGTGATGATCATCGCCGGTACCCTGTGTAACAAGATGGCGCCGGCCCTGCGCAAGGTCTATGACCAGATGGCAGAGCCGCGCTGGGTCATTTCCATGGGCTCCTGCGCCAACGGCGGCGGCTACTACCATTATTCCTATTCTGTGGTGCGCGGCTGCGATCGCATCGTGCCGGTCGATATCTACGTGCCCGGCTGTCCGCCGACCGCCGAGGCCCTGCTGTACGGCATCCTGCAGCTGCAGAACAAAATCAAGCGAACCAACACCATCGCCCGCTAGGCGGTATTCCCGATGACAACTGACTCCCGCAAGCTCGCAGAGCAACTCCAGGAACGTTTCGGTGACAGCCTGCAGGCGATCATCGATGCGGTCGGCGAGGTCACCATCGAGGTCTCCGGTGAAAACCTGCTGGAGGTGGCGAC
Source organism: Gammaproteobacteria bacterium (assembly GCA_050116715.1). Lineage (GTDB taxonomy): Bacteria > Pseudomonadota > Gammaproteobacteria > UBA9214 > UBA9214 > UBA9214. Next base: position 737 of record JASFOC010000264.1, on the reverse strand, counting down.
GGCGCTACGTGACGAGCCCCGCTTTGCCTTTGAGATACTGATCGATCTCTGCGGCGTTGATTATGCCAACTACGGCGCTGACGAGTGGGCCACCGAGGAGACTTCCAGCAGCGGTTTCAGTCGCGGCGTGGAAGCCGCCACAGCCGGCCGCATGCCGCTGGTGACTGACGACCTCACCCGGGAGCCGCCGCGCGTGCCACGGCGGTTTGCCGCGGTCTACCACCTGCTGTCGATTACCAATAACCGGCGCCTGCGCCTCAAGGTGTTTGCACCGGACGACGGCCTGCCCGTGGTGCCCTCGGTCATCCCGGTGTGGAACAGCGCCAACTGGTACGAGCGCGAGGCCTTTGACCTGTATGGCATCCTGTTTGACGGCCACCCGGACCTGCGCCGCCTGCTCACGGACTACGGCTTTGTCGGCCATCCGTTCCGCAAGGACTTCCCGCTAAGCGGCAATGTCGAGGTGATCTATGATGCGGAGAAAGGACGCGTGGTATACCAGCCGGTCAGTATCGAACCGCGCGTGCTGGTGCCCAAGGTGGTGCGTGCGGGGCAGGTCGAAAGCACTGACCTGATGGCCGCAACGGACGAGGCGGACGACGCTGACGCGGCCGCGGAGACGACGGAATAAACCATGCCCGAGATTCGCAATTTCACCCTGAACTTCGGGCCCCAGCACCCGGCCGCGCACGGCGTGCTGCGCCTGGTGCTGGAAATGGACGGTGAAACCATCGAGC
>JASFOC010000263.1:0-4466 GCA_050116715.1 Gammaproteobacteria bacterium | reverse complement strand
CTTGCACTCGACAAGGGCGCAGTACCGACACAATGGGGCGTTGCCTTCGACCGTTTCGCCGGTATCGCTGCGCTGGGTGGCGGCGCACTGGTGGTGACGGCCGGCGGCGACATCGAGAACCTGACCCTTGCCATCCCGACGACCGGCAGAACGGTTGCTGGTGCCGTGGATGATCCAGTGAATCCATCGAGGATCGGGGTTGCGCTGGAAACCACAGAGATCGCCGGTGGCGGGCAGATGCGCATCCGCTCGGATGGCGATATTCATGACAGTCTCTTCTATCTGGGGGATGGTTCTGCGGAGGTCGTTGCCGGGGGTGACGCCGATGCCGGTGCGGCCGGCACTGCGACTTCGATAATTGCCGGCGGTGCTGCGAACTTCAGGCTTCTGGCTGGCGGTGATCTGGCCATCACAGCCGCAAAGGATCCGGGCATGGTCGAGATCAGCGACACCCAGGGCATCAGCCTTGGGGAGAGCGCGGAATATTTCGGCAACGCCTTCTTCACTTACCTGGGATCGGCCTCCGTGGACTTGCAGGTACTTGCCGGTGACGTGGTCCTGTCCGGCACATCCGGTGACGCGAATGCGCTGGCGCCTGTATTTACCGTCGCCAGCCACAGCGGTGATCTGCGAGTGACAGAAAATATCATCCAGTACCCGTCACGGTCAGGTCAGTTACAACTGCTTGCGGCAAATGACGTGATCGCGACAACCGGAATCACCCCGATACGCGTCGAGCAGTCGGACCAGGATGTCAGCCTGTTACCGGACATACAGTATCCTGATGGTTCGATCAGCGATGCTCCCGACCATGCCGAGATACCGGTCCATCTGGGGGATGAGCGGGTCAACCTGGTGGTGGCGCGGGCAGGCTCTATCACGACGACCGGCGTGCCTTTCTGGGGGCTGAGCCTGGCCAAGGCGACGCACCTCGAGGCCGGTCAGGATATCAATAACGTGTCTGCAAAGGTGCAGAACAACCAGGCCGGTGATATCACCTCGCTTATTGCAGGGCGGGATATCCTCCAGCGGACGCAGCGTGACCCGACCACTGGTGCCTTCCTGAGTTTCGTCGAGGATTCCGAACGGGTCAGCCAGTTCGAGATTGCCGGCCCTGGCAGCGCTGAATTCATTGCGGGCAGGTCGATCACGCTCGGCACCAGCGACGGTATCGAGACGGTGGGCAACAGCAAGAACCGCTTCCTGGTGGATGGCGGTGCCGACCTCATCCTGATGGCAGGTCTCGGCGGGGAGCCGGATTATGATGCGTTCATCCAGACGTATCTGGTGGGCGGTGTAAGCGTCGAGACAGAGCGCGGGACGAGCACCCGCGTTTACGATGTGGAACTTGCGGATTACCTAGATGAGCGCGGCATTGATAGCGGTGTTTCCGATCCCGTCACGGCCTTCCAGTCATTGCAACGGCGTGAACAGCGGCCCCTGCTGTCGCGGATCCTGTTCAGCGAGCTGCTCGCCTCCGGCGTCTACGCGCAGGAAAGCGCCTCACAGGATTACTCGCGGGGTTTCGCTGCCATCGCCACACTGTTCCCCGGGAACGATCCGGCAGGCGGCATCAGCATGCTGCTGAGCCAGGTGCAGACACTCGATGGCGGTGATATCGCCATGCTGGTCCCGGGGGGATTGATTAATGCCGGCGCAGCGAACTCGGATATCATCGACAAGGGTGCTTCAGAACTCGGCGTAGTCGCTGCCAGGGCCGGTGATATCGACATCTTTGTGGATAACGACCTGCTGGTGAACTCTACCCGTGTATTCGCCCTGCAGGGTGACCTGCTCGTCTGGTCCTCGAACGGCAGTATCGATGCCGGCAAGGGTGCTAAGACGGTTTCATCGATACCGGAACCCGTTGCGACAATCGGACCTACCGGCGAGATCCTTATTGAATTTCCTCCCGCGGTCGAAGGCAGCGGCCTGCAGGGCAGCAACGCCTTCCTGTTCGCGCCACGCGGCGTCATCAATGCAGGCGATGCCGGTATCCGGACCGCAGGCAATCTCACGCTGGGTGCGACCGAGGTACTCGGCGCCGACAACATCGACGTTGGCGGTGTTTCAGTGGGCGTCCCGGTCTCGAACAGCAGCGCTTCCGGTCTCGCCGGTGTCAATAATGTGGCCAGCGCCACTTCCGGCATGATGGACGACTCGGCTGACTCTCTGGGTGATCAGGGGGGCGATACGGCCGGTAGGGAGACGGATCTCGGCATCCTGTCCGTTGAAGTCGTCGGCTTCGGCGAATGCGCAGCAGATGATCCATCCTGCACCTGACGGGTGCCGCGGAGACAACAAGACTTTTCAGAGGCACTGTGCCGTTGTCATACGTCTGCAATGTTGTATCCCGATAATACCGACCTTACAGCTACAGGTACTCGGGGAAACGGCATGCGCCTGAACACGGTTTTACTCCTTGTCTACATGATGCTGCCTGCAACCGCACAGGCATGGTGGAATGAAGACTGGGGCTATCGCAAGCAGCTCACGCTGGATACCTCGGCAAACGGCGCAAATCTGGCGGAACCCCTGAAGAACGTTCCGGTGCTCGTCAGGCTGCATACCGGAAACTTCGGCTACTTCCTCGACCTGATGCCCAAGGGCGAGGATCTGCGGTTTATTGCCGCCGATGACCTCACCCCGCTGAGCTACCATATCGAGCACTTTGATCCCATCAACGAGATGGCCCTGATCTGGGTCAAGCTGCCGGAGCTGCAGGCGCATGCAAACACGCGCTCGATCTGGATGTACTACGGCAATCCGAATGCCGTTGCAGCGGACGACGTCGCGGGCACCTACGGCCCCCAGCAGACACTGACATACCATTTTTTACCGGATCAGCCCGCGCCACGTGATGCGACCGCATACGGGAACAATCCCAGCCAGTTTACTGCTACACCGGTTGCCGCATCCTTCATCGGCGGTGGCGTGACATTCAACGGTCAGGGCAGTGTCGTGGTGCCGGATTCCCCGTCGCTTGGATTCGACCCGCAAACTGGCTGGACCTGGTCTGCCTGGGTGAAACCGGAAGCTGAACAGGCAGACGTGCTCCTGTTCGAACGTATCGGTGAGAGCGGAAGTCTTGCGCTCAGGGTCGAAGGCACCGCCATCCATGCAGAATTTACCGGCGCCGAGGGGGATGTCCTGCAAACACCGGGCAATAGCACTCTGTTACCGGGAGGCTGGCATCACGTGGCCCTGGTGCTAACTGCCGGGCGCATGAGCCTGTTTATCGACGGTCGCGAGACTGCATTTACCGAGGCAGCCTTTCCTGCGTTGCAGGGTGATATCACGCTGGGTAACAGTGCAGACGGATTGCGGGGTTTTGTCGGGGAACTGGATGAATGGCAGATAGCGAATGTTGCACGCAGCGGCGCCTGGTTACTGGCGGCCGTCAGCAGCCAGGGGTTGTCACAATCACTGCTGGTCTATGGCGAAGATGGTGCCCAGGAGGGCAGCGGTGGTGAGACGTCCTATTTCGCAGTAACGCTGAGTAATGTCACCGTCGATGGCTGGGTGGTGATTGTGATCCTCACCGTGATGGCGGCAATCAGCTGGGTGGTCATGTTTTCGAAAGGCATGACCATCAGCCGGATTCGCAAGGACAACGCGGCATTCCAGGAAAAATTCGCGGACCTCGGCGCTGGCGGCGCCATCGATGCACTGGACTCCGAGGAAACCGAAGAGGAAAAACAGTTGCGCGACTCTCCCTTGCTGATGGCGTTATCGGGCAGTCACGAGCACTTCGAAAGTTCCACGCTGGCCCGGATCTACCATTCAGGTATCCAGCAGATGCAGCAGCGCATGGCCAAATCAGCGGGTGCGCAGGCGTCAAGGGAGCTGGAGTTGTCCACGCAGGCGATCGATGCCATTCGCGCGACCATGGACGGCACCCTGACGCGCGAGAACCAGAGACTCAACAGCCAGATGGTGCTATTGACGATTGCGATCTCCGGCGGGCCGTTCCTGGGGCTGCTGGGAACCGTCGTGGGAGTGATGATTACCTTTGCAGCGATCGCCGCCTCGGGCGATGTGAATGTAAACGCAATCGCACCGGGTATTGCAGCGGCACTGGTTGCGACTGTGGCCGGCCTGGCCGTCGCGATTCCGGCGCTGTTTGGATACAACTACCTTGGTTCAAGAATCAAGGAAATTTCTGCTGACATGCATGTATTTGTCGACGAGTTCGTCGCCAGGATCGCGGAACAGCACAGCTGACCTTGGAGAGTATACCGATGCAGGCACAGGCGGACAATGAACCCTATGACGAGATTAACATCACGCCCATGCTGGATCTTGCCTATGTCCTGCTGGTGATATTCATCATCATGACGACGGCAACTGTGCAGGGGATCATGGTGAATCTGCCCAAGGCGAGCGCGACACCGAGTCTTGCGAAGAACCAGACGAAGGCAATCACGATTACAGCGGATGGGACTATTTACCTGGATACGTATCCA
>JASFOC010000262.1:0-4471 GCA_050116715.1 Gammaproteobacteria bacterium | reverse complement strand
CTGACCGGTACCGTATACCGCTACCTGTGTAAAATGCGCCTGCCCCGCCTGCAGCCGGGGCTGTTATGGCTGAACCCAGGCGCCATGGAATATCCCTTTCAATGAAAGCGTCTGCCTGCCTCGAATTGATCAGACCAGGTTGACTGGTCCCACACCTCCGCCAGCCAGGACCGCAGCACCTTTTCGTCATGCAGTTCCTGCAGCTTGCGACGTGCCAGAGCATTTCTCAGCTGTTTCAAGTTTCTGCTCCGGTTACTGTTAATGACTCGATTCATATCAGCATCTGGATTCTTCATTTGCGACTCTCCTGACTGGACACGCTGGTTACCATTTCTGCCGGGTTCCTCTGCAGTCTTTACAGGTAGCCCCATCGGTACCTGCACACACGCTGAAGCGGACAGTTTGCTGCGCTTGACCGGAGGGGCTTTTTTGACCCCTCCGGTTTTACCGGGGGATTAACCGGTGATTGCATTAGAGCGAACAGGGCAGCCAGTGATTGTCATACTGGGCGGGAATCTCAACCCTCGTCTATCCCGCTATCAACGGGGTTGTGTATCAGCTGGTGTAATCTGCTTCCCGGGACCACAGATGACAGGACTTCAATGTTCTCCTGCTCAGCTGCGCGAATAGCATCGTCGTAGTACTTCTCGGTTGCACGGATTTGCATTTCATAGTTGCTCATGTGATCTCTCCTGATCCGGTTAAAGGTTGTATGAGACTTATACAATCTCATGGGTATAACTATACACAACCTGTACATTTTGTCTAGCACATTTTGTATTATTATTGCCATGCAGCCGCCAAAACATCTTATCTAATTGATATTCAAGCTTTTTTATCCTGATCCATCGAGCAAGATACCGGGATAGCAGATGACACACTCCGTGTCTGGAAGCGTCGTTACGGCTTTCCCGACCCCGCGCACAACGCAAGGCGTGAACGCACCTACCCTGAAATACAGCGCCGGTGAGGTTACGCAGGAGCAGATCGGCCGGAGAGCACAGCAGTTCCACGCCGATGCCGTCGGTATTGCCTTCAGTGGCTCCTTCCAGTAGCAGCGCATACGCCCGCATGTACACGAATTGTGCGAACTGTAAGCGAAAGATGTGTAGATATGGGTGGGCGGTGAAGGCGTCCGCCGCCTGCGCAAGTTGCCGCCCGGTGTTACCCGGTTCAACTCGCTGGAAAATATCCCAATATCGTGGTGAGTTCCGGATACGATATGAATCCCGGAAACAGGCTGTGTAATGAACCACCCCGGCAGCAGCTGGCCGGGTGACGCAGGCAGAGCGCATCAACCCTGCCCTGCCAGCCGTTACCACGGCAGGAGATACACCGAATGGCTGCATCGAAAATACCTATCCGCCCGGCTGGCCAGACCGATCTTGAGGCCATCAACCGTGTCATTGCAGCAGCGGTTATGACGTGGGACCTGCCCGAACGGGTCAAGCGTTTATCCCTGCCTAGCTACCGCTATGACACCGTAGACCTCGATCACCTGGAAATCGTGCTTGCTGAAGATGACAAGCACGACGTCATTGGCGTTGCCGCCTGGGAGCAGGCGGACAGCAAAGACATACCCGCCGGACGCAGGGCGCTGTCACTGCATGGCATCTATGTCGAGCCTGGCCATCAACAGCAGGGTGTCGGCAGCCGGCTGTTCCTTGCTGCTGAAGAGGCTGTCTGCAAACAGGGACTTGACGGGTTGCTGGTCAAGGCACAGGAGGGTTCCAAGGGCTTCTTCATTGCACAACACATGGAACCTTTAGCGGTCGCTGATCCCATGTACCACTACGCAAACCGGTTCTGGAAAAGCGCAGCAGCCATCCTGAAAAAAGACTGACTGATTGAACGGATAGTGGCCAGGGACAGCATCGATTTGCCGGGACGGGTACCTGGAACAGAACCAGCCTCGACCACCCATGCCCCGCTGTACTGGCCAGGTCAACAAGCCCGCCACGCAAAACCTGGCGCCCGAATTCGCACACCTGCCCGGGCAGTTCGAGCAGGTTTCGCACGCGGCACCGCAACGCCATGCCTGTCAGCGCTGGCGCATGGCAGCTTCGAAGCAATGCGAGGGCGTGTTGGCCGCACCGTGAAAGCGCTCGGTCAGTTTGCACAGCGCGGTTTCCTTGTCCTTGAAGAAGGCATCGCGACCCAGTTCGTCCACCAGGCCGCTTCTTTCGAACACGCGCATGACCTGGTGCTTGAGACCGCTGAATGTCAGGCTGACACCGACATCGTGCAACCTGCGTGCGACCTCGCGGATCTTCTCCTCGCCCGATGCATCGACCTCGTTGATGCCGCTGCCCACCACCAGGATGGTGCGGGCCTGCGGGTAATCGGCGAGTGCTTCGAGAATCATATCCTCGAAGTAGGCGACGTTGACGAAAGCCAGCGACCCGTCGAAGCGCACCGGCAAGAAGTGCTCGCTGATCGGCGTGAGACTGTGGGCGCGAATGCCACCCAGGCTGCCATCGGCCTTGCGGCCAACGATCTCGGCGCGCGGCTTCATGGTGCGGATCAGGTAGTGCAGTACGGTGAGGACCACACCGAAGAGGATGCCGTCGGCAATCGCCGGCGCCATCAGCAGTGTGACCGCGAAGGTCAGCACGCCGATCGATGCGCCGACACGGTCGACTTTCCAGGCATGCACCAGGGGGGCCACGCGGATCAGGCCGAAAACCGCCATCATCACGATGACGGCGAGCACCGCCTGCGGCAGGTGGTAGAGGTATGCGGTGAAGAATAGAAGCACCATCACCACGGCGAGCGCGCTGATCACGGCGAACAGCCCGGTTCTGGCACCCACCCGCGCGGCCACCGCCGAGCGCGAGAACGAGCCGCTCACGGTGTAGGAGCCGAAGAAGCTGCCGGCGATGTTCGCCAGCCCCTGGCCGACGAGCTCCTTGCTGGTATCGACACGCTCGCCGGTGCTGGTGGCGATAGCCTTAGAGATCGACGTGGCTTCCATGAAGCCGATCAGGGCCATGACCAGCGCCGCCGGCAGCAGCGCCAGCATTAGCTCCCAGTGCAGCACGGGTACATTGAAGCTCGGCAGGCCCTGCGGAATGGTCCCGACCACTGCGCCCCCGGCGGAGAAATTCACCTGCCCGTCGGAGAGCGCGCTGAAACGCCAGGTCTTGCCGTCGCCGGTCAGGCCGGCCGGCAGCGATGCGGCGGGATAGAGCAGCAGGTTTCCGTCAGCATCAACACCACCCTGCAGCCTCATTGCATGCAGCGCCACGCGGCGCGCATTGTTCTCTGCCTTGATCGCGCCGAGCTGGAAACCCAGCGGCTCCGTCTGTGCGCGCAGGGCTACGGCCTGTTCGCGGTTGCTGAACCCGCCGTCGGACTCGAGGGCGTCCGCGCGGCGGTTGAGTTCGGCTATCTCGTCGGTGAGCGCCCCGATGCGTGCCTGGGCCGCGCGGTAGGCGGCCAGGGTTTCCAGGGTCTGCGTGTCACGAATCTGCTCAGTGGAGACCGTGACCCTGTCTTCATAACCCGTGATCGCGCTGATCAGGGTCGTCACGGCAACGGCGATAAGCACCGCCGGAACGGCCGCAGAGACGCGCCGCAACCCGACCATCATCAGCCAGGCGCCGGCCGCGAACGCCAGGGTCGCCCAGTGAACGTGGGGCAGCTGTTCGACGACGCGCCACAGGTCGGCCAGGTAGGATTCGGAGCGCGGGAACGGCACACCGATGACCTTGCTCAACTGCGAAAGCCCGATAATCAGCGCCGCGGCGTTGGTGAAGCCCACGATCACCGGACTGGAGAGCAGGTTGACGATAGCGCCGAGGCGAAACACGCCGAGCGCCAGGCGCAGTATGCCCACCATGAGCGCGAGCATGATAGAGAGTTCGATGAAGTCATTCGTACCCGGCGTGGCAAAAGATATCAGTGCAGCAGCAGACATCAGAGAGAGCATCGCCACCGGCCCCGTGTGCAGCTGGCTCGACGAACCCCACATCGAGGCCACGATGACCGGTACGAACGAGGCGTAGAGACCGTACACAACCGGCAGGCCGGCGAGCTGCGCATACGCCATGCTCTGCGGCACGAGCACCAGGGCCACGGTGATGCCGGCCAGCAAATCGGCGCGCAGCGTCGTGCGCGTCATCGGAAACCAGCGCAGGAACGGAAACAGTGTATTGGCAAACGACTTCATGAGTTCGGCTTCCTCGTACCCGGACCCGGTGTTGCTGTTTGCTCCGCAGATTCCCGGGCACGAATCGCACCTGCCGGAACAGCGCAACACCCGGCGGGCGCAATTTCGGTTGGGCTCAGTATGCCGTCCGCCGCGCGCGGGGGCTAATCGATAGTTACAAAGGGAATCATTGACTATAGTTTATGAATGACCCGCATCTCGACTCATCTGTTTTAGACTATGGAATGGATTGATTGCATCGATTTCCATATACGGGGCATTCGCCGCAGCACCTGCGCCTGACGACGCGCAAGACTCGTT
>JASFOC010000261.1:0-4478 GCA_050116715.1 Gammaproteobacteria bacterium | reverse complement strand
TCATCCTGGCTGTAGATCCGATGACCCTTCGGTGTGCGGGTCGGCATGATCAGGCCGTAACGCCTTTCCCAGGCCCGCAGCGTTACCGGGTTGACGCCGGTAATGGCTGAGACCGTTCTCATCGGAAAGAACTCTCCCGGTTCCGGCCTGGGTTCGGTTGTTGTCATCGGCTGTGTTCCTTTTCACTCAATAAAAAGACTGGTCACCCTCGGAGTGGGAGGAGGAAGCATTTGGGTGACCAGTCCGTAAAAATGTTGCCTGTCTAGAGGAGGCCAGCCATAACAGGCACCTTGTTAACCACACAAACATCTCCACTGCTGGCCGTGATGTCGACTGCCGCAAGGGCTGTGTCGTTGATCACGACGGCAATTGATATATCAGGACAGCAACCGGGCGTTCAGTATTCGCCAGTCGCTGGTCAGCAACAAGTTCCGGCCAACCCGGCAATTCGGCAAAGCCCTGGCCGGTTGGTGCAAACAGCGCGAACTGACCCCTGGCATTCAACCCGGGTTCCAGTCCCGCGGCTTCCAGTCCGGCATAGCGAATGCCAGGGGCTACTGTCGTCCCGGCAATGGCGTTGATGCCAGGCAATATCGTCCGGGACTTGTCGCCGGCCTCGATCAGGCTGGTGGCGGTCAGCAGGAGTACCGCCAATGGTATGGTGAGCCGGGAAGTCCGTGTCTGCATGTTCATTGTTGAGCCGCTCTGTCAGTCGTCACGGTTAGTCTGAAGTCCGGTAGCTGTAGTTGTACAATAGGTACAATAAATCGGCGTTACTGTCAGTAATATTAATACATTAGTTATACATGTCAAGCATTACTTACCGTGATCCCACGCGCTGGGATGATTTTTCGAAGGATTCCCGGGCTGGAATCCTGTACTGCTCTTCTACGGGGTGGCCGTGTCGCCTTGCATGGGCACACGGTCAGGTGTGTCTGGAGCAGCCGGTTACCCGTGAGGCGGGTTGCTGCTGGAGCAGGCCTGGCAGCCCGATGTTCCTGTGCCCCGGTGATGGCGCCGGCATTGGTTGCCTCTGTGGAATCCGCCGCCGGGCAAAGGCTTCGCTTTCTGCTACTGCGTCCGGTATAGTGTCGGCCAGTTCCAGTGCACTTCGGTCTGCACCTGAATCCTCGCGGTAACCCCTTTCCGGAAAACCTCGAACACCCACAACCGTATTCCGCCTAGACCGTCCCGGGACCTGTGTCCACGGTAGGCCGATGCAGGAGCTTTTATACATGTCATTCGATACCCTCGGCCTGTCGGCCGAACTCCTTCGTGCTGTCGCAGATCAGGGCTACAGTGAACCCACACCGGTACAGCAGCGGGCCATTCCCGTGGTACTCGAGGGGCGCGACATGCTCGCCGGAGCGCAAACCGGTACCGGCAAGACCGCAGGTTTCACCCTGCCGTTGCTGCAGCGCCTCGGTGCCGGCCCGCAGCCAGGCCGGGGAAAACGCCCGGTGCGTGCTCTTATTCTTACACCAACGCGGGAGCTGGCCGCGCAGGTCGGCGAGAGCGTCGAAACCTACGGCAGGTATTTGCCACTGACATCGATGGTGATTTTCGGTGGCGTCAAGATCAATCCGCAGATTGCGCGACTGCGCGCGGGTGTGGACATCCTGGTGGCGACCCCCGGGCGATTACTGGATCACGTTTCACAAAAGACGCTGGATCTTTCCCGCGTTGAAATCCTGGTGCTGGATGAAGCCGACCGCATGCTGGACATGGGGTTTATCCGCGACATTCGCAAGATACTTGCCCTGTTGCCAAAGCAGCGCCAGAACCTGCTGTTCTCGGCCACCTACAACAATGAAATCAGGGCGCTTGCGGACACGCTGCTGGAGTCACCGGCGCAGATCGAGGTGGCGCGCCGTAACACGCCCACCGAGCTGGTCTCGCAGGTAGTGCATCCCGTCGACCGGGAACGCAAGCGTGAACTGCTGTCCTTCATGGTGGGATCGCAGAACTGGCGCCAGGTGCTGGTGTTTACCCGTACCAAGCACGGTGCCAACCGTCTTTCGCAGCAGCTCGAAAAGGACGGCATCAGCAGTGCGGCGATTCATGGCAACAAGAGCCAGGGTGCACGTACCCGGGCACTGGCGGATTTCAAGCGCGGTGAAGTGCGGGTGCTGGTCGCGACGGACATCGCGGCGCGCGGCCTTGACATCGACCAGTTACCGCATGTCGTTAACTATGAACTGCCCAACGTGCCGGAAGACTATGTGCACCGCATTGGCCGTACCGGCCGTGCCGGCAACGAAGGGCAGGCGGTATCGCTGGTGTGCGTGGACGAGAAGAAACTGCTCGGGGATATCGAGCGCCTGCTGAAACGCGAGCTTTCGAAAATCGTGATTCCTGGCTATGAGCCGGATCCCGCTATCCGCGCCGAGCCGATTCGCAATGGTCGTGGCGCTGGTGGAAACCCGGGTTCCCGCAACGCTCCCGGGTCGCAGCGAGGCAAGCGACCCGGCGGCGGAGCGGGCAAGGGGCGTTCAGACGCGGCTGCCGGTCGCGGCCGGCCATATTCCGGAAAACCGCGCCGCTCGGCACCTGCACGCACGGCGTAAGCCAGGCAGCTGGCGGCGCCAGCCGGCTGATTAACAATTGCCCGGGGCAGGGTTGCTGCGCAGGCTAGCGGCGCTTGCGACCGCCGCGCATGGCGCGCGGGTCGTCAAAGCGGACTCGCAGGGAGCGGTCGCTGTTGCCTACCAGGTTTCCATCCAGGGCAGCCTGTGCTGCGCGGGCCTCGTGGCCTTCCATTTCCACGCTGCCGAAGCCCCTGCATTTACCGGTGAAGATATCGGATGCAACGCTGATGGCGCGCACGGTGCCGAACGCGGAAAACATCTCGCGCACGGAGTCTTCGCTGGCTTCCGGTGGCAGGTTGCCGACAAACATCTTTTTCATGAGCGTTACCTCTCTGGGGGCCGGGCATCTGTATCCGGCTGCAGGAAAAAATAACCCCGCCGTGCGGGGTTTCTTTGCCGATATGTCAGGACTGCCATCAGGCGGGGTGATGTAGCCGGCACCGCTGTGCTGGCTGGATCAGTTTCGCCAGCCGTGGTTCTGCAGGCACACCTGGTGCAATGCACAGCGACACCGTCGCAGGTCTGGATAACGGTGAGTCACAATGACGGACAGGCAGCGCCTTGCGCCACGTTGTTGTTCTGACTGCCTGCCATCCGGTGACGCCAAGCGTAGCCGCCAGAGGTGTGAATGGCAAGCAGTGTTTTCCCGGCCTGCCGGCATACAGCCGGATTTCACACGCTCCGGCCCCGGCTGTTACAACCAGCGTTTTTTCCGGAACACCAGCAGCAGCAGGGTTGCGATGCCCAGCATCACACCCAGTAAAATGAAGTAACCGGATGATGAGTGCAACTCCGGCATGTGCTCGAAATTCATGCCGTAGATACCGGCCAGGAAGCTCAGCGGCACGAAGATGGCCGTAATGATTGTCAGTACCTTCATTATCTGGTTCAGGTGGTGCGAGGCAATCGATATGTAACTGTCTATCAGGTCCGCGGCAAGTTCGTAATACAGTATGGTCAGGCTGCCGGCGCGTTCCTGCTGCTCATAGACATCATTCAGTTCGTGCGTCACCTCTTCACCAAAATTGGCGATGGTGTGGGTCTTGAGTGTGCTGAAGATCTGCTGGTGATAGACAAATACGCGACGCAGTTTCTTCAGGTCCGTCTTGTAACCGCTCAGTTCGCCGAGGATCTCGTCACGTGGTTGTGTCAGGATTTCCTCTTCCAGTTCCTCCAGCCGCGGTTCCAGCCCGAGGATAAGCTGCAGGTAGTGTTCAACCATGATGCGGGTCAGTTGCAGTGCCAGTATGGCCGGCCCGTTTGCCATCCGGGAGGCGTTCTGCCGGATTTCCTCCCATAGCCGGTTGACGCTCCTCGACTCGGCAGAATGCCGTGTGACCAGCAGGCGCTTGCCGACAAACTGGGCGAGTTGCAACGTGGTGAAGTCCAGTGATTCGCTTACCTGTGACAGTCCCTTGAACAGCAGGAATGTATAATTTTCGAAAGCCTCGACTTTTGGCGGATGCCGCTCGCGCAAGGCATCCTGCACGGCCAGCGGATGGAGGCCCAGTTCGCCGCACAGCAGCTGTGTTGCAATGTCATCAGGCTCGTCATAAAGATCGAGCCAGAGCAGTTTGTTTGCATCCTGCTTCCAGTCCTCGACAAGCTTCCGGTCGCCCTCTTCGAGATGGCCACTGACTGTGTCATACAAGAGTGTTCTGATCATCGTGCCCCCGGGAATGATTTTTTGTATGGCTGTATCAGGTTGCTGCCGGCTATCGTAGTCGTTAGCAGATCATACTGCCAGCGCACGCGGTAAGGCGTGCAGGTTATTGCCTGGTGTCTGGTATTACGCGCTGTCTGCTGCAGGGGGTATTTGTTCACGGCGGTTTAACAGCTTGTCGCGGACCAGTCCGATATGCAGCCGCAGGCTGTAGAGTTCATCGGCAT
>JASFOC010000260.1:0-4486 GCA_050116715.1 Gammaproteobacteria bacterium | reverse complement strand
AATTCCTGGATATCTGATTGGAAAGCAAGCAGTTGATCGCCCGTTATGCTTGGCGATAAAGATTGAACACGAAATTCAACCATCTTCTCAATGATCTCATTCATGAGATTAACCATATTTGTATAGTTATTCTTTCTCCATGCGCGAAAGGCACTGACCTGTTTATCGGTTAGCTGCAGCGCATCCCGATTACTCAAGATGACTGGTAGCAAAGTCGGCATGAGACCAGCAGGCTCAAGTAGCTCCACTTTCTCCTTAACTTCATCCCAGTCTTCAGGAGATAAGGGATGGTCGCTGTTGTGCTTTGCCTGTGCAGCAGTGAAAAACAGGGTGAATATCAGGAGGATGCCAGCATGCTTCACGTTCATATCATCCTTGTGAATATACGTCAGTCTTGCGAAGCGTACCGGAGAGCCAAAAACAACTGAACTGGCTTTGACGATATTATTCGCAATCTTTATCCGGCTTCTCTACCGGGTTCTCCGGATTGCCTGCAGCAGCGACCTGGACTGCAACTTCTCCTGCAATCACTGGTGCCGCAAACAGCAGTAAAAGAATCATCAGTCCTTTTTTGATGTTCATCATCGTTCTCCGTTAACGCAGACCTGTAGCCGTTCTTGCTGTGTGTGCTGGCATGGAAATCCCTGGTACTCATATACGTCAGCTTGTTTCAGATTTGCGGATAAAATACTGCACCATATTCAGGAGCACAATTACACAAAAGTATTAACTTTCATGGACCCGATTTGCTTATAATTATTGCTCTGTGCATGAGCATGTTGCAGTGAAAAAGGAAACAAGCATTCAGATAATGGAGCCTGTCAGTGCATATTCTGATTGTCGATGATCACCCGTTGTTCATCGATGGTATACGATATTTTATCAATTTGCTCGATGATGACGTTGAAATCATGGAGGCTACCTCAGTCGATGAGGCAGTGAGGAAACTGGATTCAGGTGCTCCACTGGATCTTTTGCTGCTTGATCTGCACATGCCGGGACTGGATGGTCTGTCGATCATGCAACACAAACGTATTCGCAATACCTGTCTGCCAGTCATCATTATTTCGGGAGAAGATGACCCGCATGCTATCAACTCGGTGATTGCAGCGGGCGCCATGGGGTTTATACCCAAATCCTACTCCGGTAAGAAATTGCTTGGCGCGCTGCGTACCGTCATGGGGGGCGAGATCTTCATGCCCGATGAGATGCGTAACCAGCGCCAGTCGCCGCTGCGGCTAGATGACGAGCATGACCGTGACGCGCTCGGTAACAGTGGTATCACCAAAAGACAATATGAAGTACTGAAATTACTGGCCCGCGGATATTCAAACAAGCAGATATCGGGGATGCTGTTTCTGACTGAAAATACTGTCAAGGTACATGTGAGCGCGCTGTTGCGGGCGCTCGGTGCTGCAAACAGGACGGAATGTGTGAGTATTGCCCGTCACCATGGACTCATCCAGGAATGACCGTACGCTAAGTGAGCAGCTGATGGATGGCCGTACGTAGTTGAGCAGGTTTCAGCGGCTTGTGTAATACCCGGTAACCGCTCTGCCGGGCAAGGTTGATGCGTTCCGGCCGGGTGTCGCCCGTTATCAGAATGGCAGGGATATCGTTGCCCAGCCTGCTGCGGATCAGATCTAGTGCCTGAATGCCGTTTTCGTTACCAGGCAATCGCAGGTCGGACAATATGAAGTCCGGATTTACCGCTGCAGTGATAATCTTGTCCAGTGCATCGCTGGATGAGGCCGCTGTAATTACCTGGCACCCCCATTTGTTCAGCAATACGGACGTCGCAGCCAGGACCTCGATATCATCATCAATAACCAGCACACATAGCCCGGTCAAGTCCCAGGGCGAGGTCATGGCAGGATGAGTATCTCTCTGAACATGTTGTGGATCACCCCCGGGTATCAGAATAGTGACTACACTGCCGGAGCCAGGTTTTGACCTCAGCTCAACAGGATGATCGAGCAACTCGCAGAGTCGCCGCACAATTGAAAGACCGAGCCCAAGTCCCTGATTTCTGTCTCTGTGGATATTGTGCAGCTGGTAAAATTCACTGAATACGGTGCTGATTTCTGACTCTGCGATGCCGATCCCAGTATCCCAGACCTGAAACATGACCTGATTGGCACGCTTGCGGCATGACACCAGCACCCCGCCTGCCTCGGTGTAGCGAATGGCGTTGCTTAACAGATTTCTGACGATGCGCTCTAGGAATACGCGATCGGAATATACAATGCTGTCGCTGCAATGCACTCTCATGGAAAGATTTTTGTTTTGCGCCTCCGTTTCATATTCATGTATTGCCGCCTTGATAACATCCTGAATGTTAAAGTCCTCGAGGTTGGTCTCGACTACACCGGCATCCAGCTTTGATATGTCGAGCAGTGCATTAAAAAGGCTGCTCAGTGCTTCTATGGACATCTCGATTTTCGGATACAGTGATCTCCTGAGTTCAGTGGAATCGGCCTGCTTGATTGCCTCGAACAACAGGGACAGCGCGTGCAGCGGCTGCCGTAAATCATGACTTGCCGCTGCGAGAAACCTGGATTTCGCCCTGTTAGCCTGTTCAGCCATGTCTTTCTCTTTTCGCAACTCAGCCATTAGCGCATCATTGCGATGCTGTAGTCGCAGGGTCTCGGTCAGAACCTTGTTGAATGACCGGCTGAAATAGAGGCAGGCAACAATATAGATTATGAGCATGTATCCCATAACCGTTGCCGTCTGCTGGCCCATCGTAAAGAAACCCGCTATTAGCGTGATGGCAATGGGTGTTGCAAAAGCGGCATAGGATTCCTTCAAGTAGGACAGCACGCTGATTCCTCCGGCCATCACACCGGCGAGTGTCAGGGCGATGGGCAGCATTTCGCCAAGGGTTTCCGGCTTGAAGAAGAAGATTGCGCTACCCCATACGGTGCCGGCCATTGCCGAAGCGGCAGCGTAGAAGTGGCGTGTCTGGTCTGTTACCGGCTTGTTATTAGCAGGTGGAAAATAATATTTGTGCAGGAGATGGCGTATAAAGGATACAAAATAAAGAAGCGCAAGCCAGGCGATCACGGCAGCCTTGCTTGACTGTATCTGCATGACAACCGCAAATGCCAGGGCAATCACCATATTAAGGAGCTGGCCGCGCGGGATGCTTTCGTTGAGCAGCTTTATCTGGTCGATGTAAATCTGGTCTCGGGTAGCCATGGATATGTCCTGCCGCTTGTCAAATGAACATACTGTCCCGCTTTAAGGGTGCAGCAGCAAGTAGAACAATTTAATAGGGGATGTTCCGGCAAGCAATGTATTGCAGGTAGCATCCAGTCAAAATTATCGACTGGCTGGAGGGTATTGAATACGGGCTACATCAGGGAAATTGTCCGGGAGCGACGTCAATGCCCCGGTTTACGTCGGAACCACATCATCCACTGTGAAAGGGTGCCAATCAGTCTGTTGGTCAGCGTAGGCTGCCGCGGCTATTCAACTTCCCCTTCAATGTTGTCGGTAATCCCCAGTTCGGCGATTTTTTCTTCCGATGCCTCGATCCCGATGTGATAACAGCCATAACCGGGCATGACGTATTGATTGACGGCCATGCTAATAATGCGGCCGCTTATCGTCGCAAGGATATTGCTGGTTTCGTTGATGATCGGGTCGATAATGGTGCCTAGTATCTCGTCAACCCTGATCAGGTCTCCCACTTCCTTCTTGCTGAACAGGATGCCGCCATTTTCTGCCCTTATCCAGCTTGACTTGTAGTAGACCGGTTGCGTTTCACCCCAGGTAAGTGGAAGCGATTACGGGGTTTCGATTACCTGGCAAAAGTGGTAACCGGAATCAAATTCAAAGACGGTGTCGAGGTGACAGAAGTCGATCAGGTCGCCGCTTGATTCAACTGGCTAAACACCAGTTTTGACTATATCTCTTTGCGGGTGAGTGCTAATAGGCATGGTCATCCCGGAGGTCATTCTTTGTGCCGCTTCCGCTTCAATGTGGCGAAAATCGATGCCGGTATGACTTCGCGTGCGTATATTCATGAAAACGGCGTGAGATTTTCGAATGATTTTTGAATAACTCCATCAAGGACATCGGCTTTCCACCTTGTGGGAAAGATATATAAAAAATATTTGAAATAGTGTGAACGCCTGCGATGCGGGGAGGGCACCACGAGACCACTGCATGGCCGAGCCGGGAACGCTGCAGAGCGTGGCACTCTGGGGCAGAGGTGTGCATCTGCGCCCCCGAGCCTGGGCACGCCGAGCGGGCCTGCGGCGACGGGTCGTCGGGTACGTCGAGTCTTTTCGGAATGACCGATTCGGAGAAAACCCGACATTCGGCGGTCAGTGATCAACGCACAAGATCAAGCTATCTGTATGTCCGGAATGCGCCCAGAACCTGCCGTTGAATGGGGCGATCTGTAAGGCGACTTTGCCGCATAACCGGTCGTTCATGTCAGACAAACTGTACTACCGGGTATGGCCAACACTTGCCG
>JASFOC010000259.1:0-4503 GCA_050116715.1 Gammaproteobacteria bacterium | reverse complement strand
CTTGCGGTGGATACTCGCGCGCCACTCTGAAAGTCTGTTGTTCAGGAACCCTATCAAGCTCTTGCCCCTCGGCCTGGAATCGTGCTGTGATGACCCGGCGGAATAATATTTTCACTTGCCCGCCAGCTTTGGCATTGTGGTTTGTCTGGCGGCAGCAGGAATGCACTTGTGTCAACAACCATTATAGAACCATCGACGTTTGACTGCCACGGGCGTGTTGCTGGTTCCGATGCATATCGCTGATGTGCGATAATCCCGGCCCCGATAACACCCCGGTTACTGGCGGAAAATGAAGAACAAGCAGCGCAAACAGAAGACCATGGCGGAACTTGCCGACCGGCATGTTCTCTATGAGAAATCCGTCCAGGACGTTGAGCAGGAATACCACTTTGTAAACAAGACGTTTCGCAAGTTGCGCGGCCGGCGTCCGCAGCACGTGCGGGAGGACTTCTGTGGTACCGCCAGCATGTGCTGTGAGTGGGTCCGGCGTCGCAAGAAGAATACCGCCGTCGGGATCGATCTCGACCCGGAAGTCCTTGCCTGGGCCCGGGACCACAACCTTGCGCGCCTCAAGCCGGATGCCCGCAAGCGGGTCACCCTGGTAGAGGCAGACGTGCTCGAGGTGCAGACGCCACAGGCCTTTGATGTAGTGCTGGCCATGAATTTCAGCTACCAGCTGTTCATGACCCGGGAGAAGCTGGGCGGTTATTTCAAAAAGGTGCGCGAGGCACTCGTCGATGACGGCATCCTGTTCCTCGATGCGTTCGGTGGCTATGATACTTACCGGGAGATCAAGGAAAAGCGCAAGTACAAGGGTTACAAATATATCTGGGAACATGCCAGTTATAACCCCATTGACGGCCGGATGGTATGCCACATTCACTTCGCCTTTCCCGATGGCTCCAAAATGAAACGGGCCTTCAGCTATGAATGGCGTATGTGGACCTTGCCGGAGTTGCGTGAACTGCTGGTCGATGCCGGATATTCCCGCGTGACGGTTTACTGGGAGGAGACAGACCCTGAAACCGGTGAAGGCACCGGCGTCTATTCTCCCGCAACGGTTGGTGACGCGGACCCTGGCTGGGTTTGCTTCCTGATCGCGGAAAAATAGCTGCTTCCGGGCGCTATTTCAGGGCTGGCATGGCAAAAATCTCAGTTCTGAAGAGCGGGGAAGATGAGTGGTCCCCGTTCCTGCGCGGCATCCTGGTGCAGTCCCTGGTGAATGCCGGACTGCCCTTTGCAGAGGCCTACGAACTTGCGCAGCAGGTCAGGAATGAACTGCAGGATGAACAGGAAATCAGCAGTGGCCGCTTGCGTAAACTGGTGGCCTGCATGCTGGAGGCCCGTCATGGGAAGGCGTTGCGCAATGCCTATGAAGCCAGGCCGCAGCAGCAGCCGGGCATTATCGTACACACCCCGACACGCAGTGCCCCGTTTTCCGCGGGTATCCTGTCGCATTCCCTCGAGGCCTGCGGTATTTCGCCGGATGTCGCGCTGCAGGGGGCACGCAAGGTGTTTGCGCGTCTGCAGCAGACCGGTCACAGGGAAATCAACCACAAGGCCCTGCGCCGCGTGATCTACCGCTGCCTGAACGATCATTGTTCAGCCGGGATGGCCGAGCGCTACCTGTCATGGCGCCGTTTTGAAAACAGCGGTGACGCACTGATCGTGCTGGTGGGCGGCACCACGGGTAGTGGCAAGAGTACCGTATCAGCGGAACTGGCGCATCGCATGAGTATTTCCCGCAGCCAGTCCACCGATATGATGCGGGAAATTATTCGTGCCTACCTGTCTCCGCAAGTGGTGCCAACCCTGGGTTACTCCAGTTTTGAAGCCTGGCGTGGTCTGCCGGGTTCCATCGAGGGACAGACCCTGGAAATCGAAAACCTGGTCATCGCCGGGTTCCTGTCCCAGTTCTCTGCAATGAGGCTGGCGCTGGAAGCGACTATCAACCGTGCAATCAGTGAGCGCCATCACCTTATCGTAGAGGGTGTGCACGTGGTGCCGACTGAACTGAACCTCGATATCAGGAATCGCAACGCAATCGTGGTTCCGCTAACCCTTGCGACCATGAAAAAAATGCTGCTGCGAAAACAGTTGAAGCGACGCGACCGGGAAAGCAGCAGCCGGCCGAAGTCCCGCTACCTGGATAAACTTGATGATATCTGGGAGTTGCAGTCCTGGCTGTTGAGCGAGGCCGACAGGGCCGGGATACCGATTATCCAGAACTGGTACATCGAGGACACGGTGAACCAGGCAATGGCGCATGTGACCGAGGTAATCATGAAACACTACCCGCCCCACGCACCTGATGAAGATGATGATGTGTGGCACTAGCAGGCAATGGGAAACCAGCATACACAGGGGAATATACCGCAATCATGGCTACCGAGATCGAACGTAAATTTCTGCTGAAAGATGACAGCTGGCGCGGACTCGGTACGGGTAGCCATTACCGCCAGGGCTATCTTTCCACCGATCCCGAACGAACCGTACGGGCGCGTGTGGCCGCCGGCAAGGGTTATCTCACCATCAAGGGCAAAACCATGAATGCTGCCCGCTCTGAATACGAATATGCCATTCCTGTCCAGGACGCCGAGGCGATACTGGACGAGTTGTGTGAGCGCCCCCTGATCGAAAAGACCCGCTACCGAATCGATCATGAGGGCCTGGTCTGGGAGGTGGATGAATTCGAGGGCGAGAATGCGGGGCTTGTCATTGCAGAGGTGGAGCTTGCCTCTGCGGACCAGATGGTTGTCCTGCCTGCGTGGGTAGGCGAGGAAGTGACCGCTGATCCCCGCTATTACAATGCGAACCTGATTGCCAATCCGTTTTCACGCTGGCCAGGCTGACATTCCCCGGGCGAGGCCATCGCTGTCTGTCGCTGCTGCTACCTGGTTCATGAACCATTGCGGTCCCGCGCCGGTCGTATTCTTGTGTGCGGATGAAAGGGGCGATGCCAAGAATGCCGGATGTGACGACTTGATTTGTCCGGATTATCCTACACAAACAATATATTAGACGACCTATCTCATATAGATCCTTGCGCTAATCTGGAGCCGTTACCAGGATCCTGTGGCGCTGACTGTTGCGGGCAGGTCGTCGGGGTCACAATTGCAGCAGAATGAGGGTGTTTGCGTGATTTCATGGGCTGGTTTTGCTAAGATTGCCATTAAATTGGCGGCCGGATGCCGCCGGTTGACAACAATAACGCAGAGGCATCCTGTTTGACGGGCAGAGACTCCGTCATTCTGATGAAGACCAAAATGGAACGACAGATACACTTGCAGGGCGTTGAACAGTCACCCCTTTCAGATTCAGACAACCTGCTCTTCTTCAGGCGCGCAGCCGACAGGCAGGTTGCGCAAGTTCACGCTGCACGCAAGTCCCCGGGCGCGGTATCCCGGCTGGCGCTCGACACCGACACGCAAACTGTCAGGATCTACACACTTGGTCGTTTCTCCCTGCTGCTGCACGGGCAGCCCGCCAGGTTTGGTCGCAAGACGCCACACCGTCCGCTGGAACTACTCAAAGCGGTTATTGCCTTTGGCGGACGTGATATCAGCTATACCATGCTGACTGCCGCCCTCTGGCCGGACAGCGATGGTGATGACGCCAAGCGGGCTTTTGATACAACACTGCACCGGCTGCGCAAGATCCTTGGCGACGACCGTGTCGTCATCCTGCAGGAGGGCAAGGTGTCACTCGATGCCCGCTATTGCTGGACAGATGTCTGGGCATTCGAACGCCTGCTTGGGCGCTTGAATCGTATTCGCAAGCTGGATGCCGCTGGCAGGGATGCGCTGGCGCTTGAACATCTGACAGAACAGCTGCTGTCACTTTACCAGGACCACTTCCTGGCGCGTGATGACTTGAGCCCGTGGTCCGTTTCACTGCGTGAGCGCCTGCGGAGCAAGTATATCCACAATCTGCTGGAGACCGGCCGTTACTGGGAAACCCACGGGTTCTGGGAAAAGGCGATGGCCTGCTATCAGAAAGGCCTGGAGGTCGATGACCTGATCGAGACCTTCTACCAGCGCCTTATGGTGTGTTACCTGGAACTACAGCGTTACTCGGAAGGGCTGGCTACCTACCGCCGCTGTTGCCGGGTACTCTCCATTACACTGGGACTGCCACCGGAAGCGGAAACCGAAGATCTCAATAACGCGTTGCGGCGCGCGCGCGCCAGTAACCAGCAGACTGCCTGAGTTCTCTCCTGAGTCGTTGTTTGCGCAGCTGCCTGAATGGCGGACTGCCAGCCTGTGTCACAACCGGTCTTGCCGGCAGCATTCTCTCCTCGCAATGGTGTGGCGGTGTGGCCGCCGGGCTGGTCGATGCGCCTGAATCAGCCGGGAACGAAAACCGAATCTGTAAGTCATTAGTAAGTTTCCCCGGATTACGGTTGGCTCAACAACACGACAACAGTGCATAACAACTTACTGCGGGGGAAATGATGGATAGTTATATAGTCAGGATTTACAGAAGGGGTCAGGACGATCCTGG
>JASFOC010000258.1:0-4523 GCA_050116715.1 Gammaproteobacteria bacterium | reverse complement strand
CGGGTCAGCTGCAGTATCCGCCGGCGCAGCGGCACATCGAGAACCTGCAGACGGTAATTGGAAACCATGAACACGGAAACGTCCTGCACGTAGTCCATGTAACGGGAACGGTGCAGGTCGATAAAATTGATCCTTTTCTCAACGGGATCGTAAATGATGTTATCCACGTTGAAATCACCGTGGATATAGACCGAGTATGGCGCGCACAGCTGCGCCTCCCGCGCCAGCGCCTGCTTGACCAGGGAGTTGAATGCCGGGACTTGCCGGCCGCATATGCGGATGTCGCCCTCCCTGAATTCCGGGTGGATGCTATAGACATCGTCCAGTCGCCTGGCCAGCTGGCGCATGTGGTTTGCACAGACAGGTTTCTTTGTCCGGGTTTCATTCCATACAGATTCCAGCGTCTGGCTCAGCCTGTCGAGGGTTTCCCGGAGCAGCGCGCGAGACTCGTGCAGCAGGATCTGCTCGAAGGTCAGCCCGGCCAGGTGCTCGATCAGCAGGGCTGCTGACTGCCGGCGTTTGTGGTAGGAGAGAATCCGTGGCGCCAGTCCCGGATAAATCTCGTGCCAGTTTTTCAGTCCCTGCCGTTCTTCCTTGAGCTTGCGTTTCTGGCCATCCTTGAAGATGGCGACATAGCCATCATCCTCACTGTCCTGCGTAGTAATCCCGGAGATGGCACTGCCCGAGCGGGTTTCTGCGATAGGCTCGATGACGAGGCCACTGCCGGCATCCTCGACACCCAGGTGCTCCATCGAGGTCTGCAGGGAATGGTAGCGATCACTGTTGACGCTGTAACCCAGGTTGATGGAGATGACGGCCTCGCTGATATTAAGGAGGGTATCCCCCATCTGCTCGATGCAATGCGAAACCAGCAGCGCAGCAATGAGGTCCTCCGTTGCATTCCTGTTGTGTTTCAGGTCCGCGGTATATTTCTTGCGCAGCTTGCGGCAGGCCCGGTCGATGCGGGGTTTCACGCGCCCGATCTTGAGTGCCAGCGGCGTATCGCTGTTGCGTATGGCGGGCTCGGTCTGGCCAATCGCCCTGGACATCCAGCCCAGCATCGACCGGTAGGCTTCCGCGCGCAGGCAATGAAGGTCCTGCATCTGCTCCAGCTGCCGTATGCAGTCGCGGCACAGCTCCGTCAACCGTTCCAGGTCCGTGGCTATCGACTCGAGCGCCCGCAGCGCCGCGACATCGCTGTCGTCTGCCTTGCGTAGCCTGGATATCCTGTCAAGACAGCTCTCGTGAATCCTGAGCTTGAGATTGTAGGCATAGCCGCCGCGGTCAAGGATGCGCTTCGCCAGGGAGTTTGCAGGCTCCCTGAAATAGGTCCGCAGGCTGGCAAGCTGTGACCCGGATTCGGCCAGCAGAAAGCGCAGGTTTTCACGGATATTCCTCGGCAGACGCATGATCAGTCAATGACACCCATGTAGATGCCGGCTGCAGCAGCCGAGCGTCGCCCCAGGAAAGCTGCCAGCGAACGTGGATACAGCGGTATGTCCGGTAATGCATCCAGCGGCACCCACACGACCTCGACCTGATGCTTGTCCGGGTGCTCGCCATTCATCGGTACATAGGTATCCTGCACCTCGCAATGGAACAGGAACTCGACCAGGTGCCGGGTGCTGGGCGGGTCGGTATCACGCACCTTGAAATAGTCTGCCACGTGGACCAGGTCGTGTATCAGTACCCGGGTACCGATCTCTTCCTGGCATTCGCGCAGCAATGCCTGTCGCAACGTCTCACCCGGATCCTGTCCGCCCCCGGGCAAGGCAAACCGTTGGCCGTCCGGATAGCCCTGCTTGCGCAGCAGTAATATGCGATCATCCCGCACAATCAGTGCCCGGGCTGCATTGCGTATTTCCGGCAGGAGATTTTCCATTAGCAGTTTCCGTTTGTTTCACGGGTTGTATGCATGATCGCATATTTACCTGCATGTCCCGGCAGCAGCCCGGGGACATGGAGAAACACCGGCCTGTGACAACAGGAATTGTGGAATGCACCGATATTTACAGGTATATACACGGAATATAACGTAAAACCTCCATGCTATCTAACAAAAGCATCAGAATCACACGCACTGCCCGGATGCCGGACCTGGTGCGCATAAGCCGCTACGCAAAGGCACCGGAGCTGGGCCCGCGCATGCTGTTTTTCAGTGGCGGCTCCGCGCTCAACAAGGCCAGCAGAATACTCAAGAACTACACGCACAACTCCATCCACATGGTGACACCGTTTGACTCGGGCGGCAGCTCCGCAAAGCTGCGCAAGGCCTTTGCCATGCCATCGATAGGTGACCTGCGCAGCCGGCTGATGGCCCTGGCGGATGAAAACATCACCGGGCAACCGGAAGTCTACAAACTGTTTACCTACCGCTTCCCCGTACAGGGAAAGCCTGACAAGCTGCTGGCACAACTGGATGCCATGATCCACGGCGATGATCCGCTGGTGCATGCCATTCCCAACCCGATGCGCCGCCTGATTCGCAACCAGCTGGGATTCTTCCGCGGGGCCATGCCGGCGGGTTTTGACATGCGCGGCGCGAGTACCGGTAACCTGATTCTGGCCGGTGGTTACATCAACAACCATCAGCATCTTGATCCGATCATATTCCTGTTTTCGCAACTCGTCGGGGTGCTGGGTACGGTACGCGCCATCGTGAATGACAACCTGCATCTCGGTGCCGAGCTGGAAGATGGCAGCGAGGTACTCGGGCAGCACCGCCTGACCGGCAAGGAAGTGGCGCCACTGGCATCACCGGTCAAACGCCTGTTCCTGAGTGCCAGCCAGGAACGCCGGGAACCGGCAACAGCGGAGCTGCGCAAGAAAAACAGGAAACTCATCCAACAGGCCGACCTGATCTGCTACCCGCCGGGCAGTTTCTATACCAGTCTGATCGCAAACCTGCTGCCACAGGGTGTCAGCATGGCAATTGCTGACTGCGACAGCCCGAAGATCTATATTCCCAACCTCGGTCACGACCCCGAGCAAATCGGCATGACCCTGGAAGGCTCGGTGCATACCCTGCTCGATTACCTGCACGCAGGCACTGCGGATGATTGCACGAACAGGGAACTGCTGAACTTCATTCTCATCGACAGCAAGCGCGGCAATTACCCGGCGTGCGAATCGCTGCAAAGCGTGCGCAAACTCGGCATCCAGGTCATCGACACTCGCCTGATCAGCAGTGACAGCGCACCCTACTATGATGCCGGCCTGCTGGTCGCCGCGCTGCTCTCACTCACCTGATCTCAGGGTTCCGCCGTCTCATCTGCAGCTGGCGGCCGCCGGATATCGATCTTGTTGATACTGCGGCTGGAAGCTTCGAGTATCGTGACCTCCAGATCATTGATAAGGAACTTTTCATCAGGCAGGGGAATGCTTTCAGTGTGGTTAAGCACCCACAGACTGACGGTATCCGTGGGCTTGCCGGGTAATTCCAGGTCGAAGTATTCCTCCACCACGCGCAATTCGGCACTGCCTTCCACAATGATTTCGTCAGCCGATACTTCCTTGAGGATGTGTGGCGCGATATCGCTCTCATCGTAGATTTCCCCGACCAGCTCTTCCAGCAGGTCCTCGAGCGTGACGATACCGCGGACATCCCCGTATTCATCAACCACGATGGAGAAGTGCCGGTTACGCCGCCGCAGCGTGGCAAACAAAGCGTCGATAGCCTGGTATTGCGATACGAACAGCGGCTTGTGCCCGATCTCTTCCAGCATCACATCCATACGGCCATTCGCAATGGCAGTCATCAGGTCACGCATGTACAGAATTTTGACAATGTTGTCGGGGTCGCCGATGAAAAGGGGGATTCTCGAATATGGCTCCTGCGTCACCAGCGGCAGGGAAGCCGCAACAGTCATCTTGCCGTCCAGGGCAAATATCCTGCCCTTCGGCGTCATCACATCCCTGACCTTCAGGTCATTGAACTCAAAGACCCGTTCTATGATCTCGCGCTCGTTGTGGTGAATCTCGCCCTCGGCAACACCATGGCCGAGCATGCCGATCAACTCGGACTCGGTAACCGTTGGTTCAATAACCCCGCCCGTGAGCCGGTGTACCGAAGTCGTAAAGTGCCCGAACATCCACACCAGCGGATACATCAGTCGCATGAACAGCAGCAGCGGCATCGCGACGACCAGGGAAATCCGTTCCGGGTAGCGGGTCGCAAGGCTCTTCGGCGTGATCTCGCCAAACACCAGAATAAACAGGGTGAGTACGCCCACGGCGATGCCGGGGCCGGCATGGCCGAATTCACGGGTGGCGATGACCGTCGCCATGGCTGAAGCCCCGATATTGACGAGATTGTTGCCGATGAGGATAGTCGTCAGCATGCGCGACGGGTCTTTCTTCAGCTCGTACAGGGCAACCGCGCCGGCGCGTCCCTCCCTGAGCAGCGCCTCCACCCGCGCCCTGGACAATGCCACCAGCGCAGTCTCGGATCCCGAAAATGCCCCGGAAAGCACCAGCAGTACCAGCAACCCGGCGAGTTCACTCATCGGCAAAGCCCTGCCGCA
>JASFOC010000257.1:0-4526 GCA_050116715.1 Gammaproteobacteria bacterium | reverse complement strand
AGTGAGAAGTGAGAAATGAAAAGTTGGGAGCCCGGATAGCGCGTGGTGAAATCCGGGGATGATGCGCTTCACTTCACCCTTCACCCTTCACCCTTCTCACTTCTCACTTTTTACTTTTCACTTTTACTTCTCACTTCTCACTTCTCACTTCTCACTTCTCACTTCTCACCTTTATACCGCTCACTTCTTACTTTCCCGCAGCGATTCGGTTATGTTGCGGACATGGCCCCGTTCCCTGTCCTGCTGTTGCTGTTTCTGCTGGTGCCGCTGCTGGAGATCTACTTGCTGATCGTGGTCGGTGGCATCATTGGTGCGTTGCCGACCGTGGCACTGGTGGTGCTGACGGCCGTCGTCGGGGCCGCGCTGGCCCGTGTCCAGGGGCTGGCGACGCTGCAGCGCCTGCAGGCGACCGTGGCACGCGGCGAGGCCCCCGCCATCGAAATGCTGGAAGGGGTGCTGTTGCTGATTGGTGCACTGTTGCTGCTGACGCCCGGCTTTTTCACCGATGCCCTGGGATTTGCCTGCCTGTTGCCGCCAACGCGCCGCGTGCTGTCGCTGTGGCTGCTGAAACGCTTCATGGTGATCACTCCCGCCGGCAAGCCAGGCCAGCCGCCTCCGGGGACGCACCAGCCCCGAACCCTGGAAGGCGAGTTTCGTCGCGAGGACGATGAAGATCGCTGAGCTCGCCCCGGCCTTGTATATTTTCAGGCTGTCCCCATCTACAGAACCTGCTGTCTCTTGACAGTAGGTATTTCGTCGCTATTATTAGCACTCACTAGAGGTGAGTGCTAATAACACCGTACCAGCGGTTAGCGTCCATTTATTGAAACATCCTGAAGGAGATGAACAGAATGAACATTCGTCCATTGCACGATCGCGTGATTCTGAAGCGCATGGAAGAAGAGACCACTTCTGCAGGTGGTATTGTTATACCTGATACTGCAGCAGAGAAGCCGATGCGTGGAGAAATTATAGCGGTTGGCAAGGGTAAGCGCCTTGATAGTGGTGAGGTCGTGGCTCTTGATGTCAAGGTCGGTGATACCGTCCTGTTCGGCAAGTACTCCGGCACCGAGGTCAAGGTCAATGGTGAAGACCTCCTCGTGATGCGTGAGGAAGACATCATGGGTGTGATCGAGGGCTGAACCGGTGTTCCGAGTCATATCGGCCAACCATCCGTAATTGAATCAAACAGAATCTAGAGGAATTTGTCATGACGGCAAAAGAAGTGAAATTCAGTGACGACGCGCGCTCCCACATGGTGGCGGGTGTCAATATTCTCGCCAACGCAGTCAAGGTGACCCTGGGCCCCAAGGGTCGCAACGTGGTGCTCGACAAGGCCTTCGGTGCCCCGACCATTACCAAGGACGGCGTTTCCGTTGCCAAGGAAATCGAACTGGAAGACAAGTTCGAGAACATGGGCGCCCAGATGGTGAAGGAAGTCGCTTCCCAGACCTCCGACGTGGCCGGTGACGGTACCACCACCGCGACCGTGCTGGCACAGGCCATGGTCCGCGAGGGCATGAAGTCGGTTGCCGCGGGCATGAACCCGATGGACCTGAAGCGCGGCATCGACAAGGCCGTGCTGGCGGTTGTCGACAAGATCCAGGAACTGTCCCAGCCCTGCGCCGACAGCAAGGCCATCGCGCAGGTGGGCACCATTTCCGCCAATTCCGACGAGTCGGTTGGCAGCATCATTGCCGAGGCAATGGAAAAGGTCGGCAAGGAAGGCGTCATCACCGTCGAGGAAGGCTCCTCGCTGGAGAACGAACTGGACGTCGTCGAGGGCATGCAGTTCGATCGCGGCTACCTGTCCCCGTACTTCGTCAACAACCAGGAAAACATGTCCGCCGAGCTGGAGGAGCCCTATATCCTGATTCACGACAAGAAGGTCTCCAATATCCGTGACCTGTTGCCGGTACTGGAAGGTGTTGCCAAGGCCGGCAAGCCGCTGCTGATCATCTCCGAGGACGTGGAAGGTGAGGCACTGGCCACGCTGGTGGTCAACAGCATTCGCGGTATCGTCAAGGTCTGTGCCGTCAAGGCCCCGGGCTTCGGTGACCGCCGCAAGGCCATGCTGCAGGATATCGCCATCCTGACCGGCGGCCAGGTGATTTCCGAGGAAGTCGGCCTGTCCCTGGAGAAGGCCAGCCTGGATGACATGGGTACCGCCAAGCGTGTCGTCATCACCAAGGAAAACACCACGATCATCGACGGTGCCGGCCGTACCGAGGACATCGAGGCGCGTGTCAACCAGATCCGTGCCCAGATCGAGGATTCCAGCTCCGATTACGACAAGGAAAAGCTGCAGGAGCGCATGGCCAAGCTGGCCGGCGGTGTTGCCGTGATCAAGGTCGGTGCTGCCACGGAAATGGAAATGAAGGAAAAGAAGGCCCGCGTCGAGGATGCCCTGCATTCGACCCGCGCCGCCGTCGAGGAAGGCGTGGTGCCGGGTGGCGGTGTCGCCCTGATTCGTGCGCTGGCCTCCATCGGCAGCCTGGAAGGTGCCAACCATGACCAGACCATGGGCATCAAGATCGCGATGCGCGCCATGGAAGAGCCGCTGCGCCAGATCTGTGCCAACGCCGGCGATGAGCCCTCCGTGATCCTCAACGAGGTCGCTGCCAACAAAGGCAACTTTGGCTACAACGCCGCGACCGGCGAGTATGGCGACATGATCGAGATGGGCATCCTGGACCCGGCCAAGGTCACCCGTTCCGCATTGCAGAACGCGGCTTCCGTTGCCGGCCTGATCATCACCACCGAGGCCATGGTTGCCGAGGCACCGAAGGACGAATCCGCCGGCGGTGCGCCTGACATGGGTGGTATGGGCGGCATGGGCGGCATGGGCGGCATGATGTAAATACCCGTCGCCTGATTGTTGCAGGTACGAAAAGCCCCGCCTTCAAGGCGGGGCTTTTTTATTTGCCCGCAGGAAAAATGGGAAAAATGGGGACAGACCACGTTTTATGCTCATATTACCGGAGATGTCCATAAAAAGTGGTCTGTCCCCATTTTTCCACTGGCTATTTCTGACAGACGGGGCAAAAGAATGTTGCCCGCTGCCCCTGGCGTATCTCGCGTATTCGTGCCCTGCAGCTGATACAGGGTTCTCCGGTCTTGCCATAAACGTTCAGCTTGATCCTGAAGTAGCCCGGCTCACCGTTGCCGTTGACGAAGTCGCGCAGGGTGGTGCCGCCCTCTGCAATGGCGTCATTGAGGACTTCCCGGATGACCTCGTCCAGCAAATGGTACTTCTGCCTGCTGACACGTCCTGCCGCGCGGCGCGGGTTGAGTCCCGCCATGTACAGTGCCTCGTTGGCGTAGATATTGCCGACGCCCACCACCACGTGACTGTTCATGATGAACTGCTTTACCGCGACCTTGCGGCCACGCGATACCCGGTACAGGTAATCGCCGCTGAATGCCGCGCCGAGGGGCTCCGGTCCCAGGTCGCGCAGCAGCCTGTGCGCCTCGGGCGGGCGTCGTGTCCAGTGCAGGCTGCCGAAACGGCGCGGATCGGTCAGGCGCAGGGCACGGTCCCGGAACAGGATATCGACGTGGTCATGCTTGCCGGGCGCGCTGTCCGCATCGACGATGCGCAGGCTGCCGGACATGCCAAGGTGGATGAGTAGCGTGCCCCGGCCGGTGTGCAGCAACAGGTACTTGGCCCTGCGTTCAACCGCGGTAATGGTCTGGCCGGTCAATTCAGCTGCCAGGCGCCGGCTGACCGGCCAGCGCAGGTTCGGGTTGCGCACGATGACGCCGCTGACGCACCTGCCACTGATGTGCGGACTGATCCCGCGGCGCGTGGTTTCGACTTCCGGCAGTTCAGGCATGTTCGCGCGACGGCTTGTCCGGTCGGCTGCTGCGGCTCGCCGTCAGCTGGCGGGGATTGTGTCTGCGGGTGCAACCGGCGCCGTGTCCCCGATTCCCAGCAGGCGTTTCCCGATGGTCTGGCTGAAATGGTACTGGATGCCCAGGTCGGGCCGCGCGAGGATGAATTCCGGCGTATCGGACAACAACTCGAAGACCAGCGGGGTGTCGCTGTCGGCGAGTTCCAGGGTGATGCGCGTGCTTGCCGGGCCCGGTTTATAGGGGCGCACATACAGGGCACTGGCCTGCTGCCAGTTGACCAGCAGTTGCCGGATGGCTGTGGCACTGATGTCGGGATCGTCGGGCACCGGTTCCCAGTGGCCGTCGTCAGTCTGCGCCAGGGTCAGATCCGGCAGGGTCAGCCGGGTGATGACAGCGTCCCTGTCCAGCAGGCGGCGCTCGACGAAGTTCGTGCGGTTGGCGTTGATCAGGTGCTGGTAGCGATCCTCGACCAGGTAAACGGTTGCGCCGTATTGCACGTAACGCATGTTGTCCAGCGGTTCCGTATTACCGATCAGCAGTGTCGTGCTGTCGTCAAGGACGATACTCGCCTGCGGCGGGTCCAGACCCAGTTCCCGCAGGTCCAGGGTGTCGGCCGGGTAGTGGCGTTCCGTTCGCGCCTGCAGGAGGGCAAGCATCGCCTGCACCTGGAA
>JASFOC010000256.1:0-4549 GCA_050116715.1 Gammaproteobacteria bacterium | reverse complement strand
TGCGCGCATTGCACGTACCCCTGATCCCCGTCACCAGCAAGACACTGGCGGAATTGCAGGTGCTCGGGCAGCAACTCGGCCTGCAACATCCGCTGATCGTCGAAAACGGCTGCGTGATCTGCCTGCCTGACGGCTATTTCCCCCTGCCGGAGAACGGCGAGTGTCGCGCCGGCTACCGCCTGTTGCGCCTCGCGCCGGACTACCCCGCCCTGCTGGCGGAACTGCAGCAATTACGGCATGACCACGGGTTTCGCTTTCGCGGCTTTCACGACATGGATGCTGAAGAGGTCGCCCGCGCGACCGGCCTCAGCCAGGCGGCGGCGGAGCTTGCCCGCCAGCGGCTGTGTTCCGAGCCGCTGGCATGGCAGGATAGCGAAGGCGCCCTGGCCGACTTCAGGCAGGCGCTTGCCGGACGCCAGCTGCGGCTGGTAAAGGGCGGGCGTTTCTGGCACGTCCTGTCACAGGCTGACAAGGGCAGCGCCCTGCGGCAACTGGCAGCGTTGTACCGGGCTCACGGCCTGCCGGCCTTTACCAGCCTGGCGCTGGGTGACAGCCCCAACGACTGCAGCATGCTGCAGGCCGCCGATATCGCTGCGCTCATTCGCCACAAGGACGGCAGCGTGATGGACTGCAAGACGCAAGGCCACAGCATAAAGACCATGGAACCCGGTCCCGCGGGATGGAATGCCGCGGTACTACAGGTGCTGCAGTTGCTGTCTGCACCCGCCGTATAAACCGGACGAACACCTAACCAGAGGCAGACCATGTCGGATTTCTTCCAGAACGGTATCATCACCACATTGCACAAGCTCAGGGAACGCCCGATAGCGGAACTGGAAGCGGAACTGTTGCGGTTTTCCCGGGTGCGCCCCATGGCCCTGATCCTGCCCAGCCTGTATTCGGAACTGCAGGGGCCGGCGCTGCCGAATATCATTCGCGAGCTGCGCGAGGTGAATTACATATCGGACATCATCGTCGGCCTGGACCAGGCAACGGAGACGCAGTTCCAGCATGCCCGGGACTTCTTCAGTGCCCTGCCGCAGCGTGTCCACATTCTCTGGAACGACGGCGAGCGGCTGCTTGAACTGGATGCGAAGCTGCAGGCCGAAGGGTTGTCACCACAGCAGCCGGGCAAGGGCCGCAACGCCTGGTTCTGCTTCGGCTTTGCCCTTGCCAGCGGCAATTGCGAGGCGATTGCACTGCATGACTGCGACATCATCACCTACGACCGCAGCCTGCCTGCACGGCTGTTCTATCCGGTCGCGAACCCCGCCTTCAATTTCGAGTTCTGCAAGGGTTACTACACCCGCATCCATAACCAGCAGCTCAGCGGGCGCGCCACCCGGCTGCTCGTCACGCCGTTGCTGCGCGCCCTGGAAAAAGTCGTCGGCAAGCTGGACTACCTGGAATTCATGGACAGCTTCCGCTATCCGCTGTCAGGGGAGTTCTCGCTGCGCCGTGATTTCATCAGCAACCTGCGCATTCCCAGTGACTGGGGACTGGAGATCGGCGTCCTGTCGGAGGTCTACCGCAACCTGTCGCGGCACCAGGTCTGCCAGGTCGATATCGCTGACGAATATGATCACAAGCACCAGACGCTGTCCCAGCAGGACAGCAGCGGCGGCCTGACGAAGATGAGCGTGGAAATTGCGAAATCGCTGTATCGCAAACTTGCGACGGAAGGGATCCCGCTGTCGATCGAGGACATCCGTGCGGTCAAGGCGGCCTACTTCCGGATCGCCCTGGATTGCATCGAACAGTACTACTACGATGCGCGCATCAACGGCCTGGAATTCGACCGGCATGCCGAGGAAGGCAGCGTCGATGTTTTCACGCAGAGCATCATGACCGCGGGCGAGATGTATCTCGACAACCCGATGGAACTGCCGTTCATTCCGAACTGGAACCGGGTATTCAGCGCCATTCCGGACTTCGGCGATCAACTGCTGGCGGCGGTCGCCGCGGATAATGCAGGCTGACCCGGTCCGCATCATCCGGGCCCGGATGGCAGCGGGCCGCAGCAAACGGCAGGCACACCTGGCTGACATCCTCAACCGCCACGCCTTTCATGAGTCCCCGCAGACGCGTAAAACAGCGCATGCCGTTCAGTGCGCCCTGCCGCCGATGGCTTGCACCGGAACAGGTGGGTTATCCTTCCCGTTCGAGTGCACAGGCGCCCGGCCGGTTGCCGGCGGCAGGATGTCCTGTCTGCCTGTTTCATTGAATAAAGAGGTACGGAGTTATTCAGCCGCTTGATACCTTTCGCTTCTGCGCCTCTCGCGGTGAATGGCTGCCCGTCGGGGTCGAGCAGGACGACTCGCGGGACCGCCTTGCCCTGTTGACCTACAACGTGTGGTTCGGGGAGTTTATGTGGCGCGAGCGGTTTGCCGCGCTGCTCGATATCGTACGCGCCTGCCGGCCTGACCTCGTCGCACTGCAGGAGGTTACGCCGCGTCACCTGGAACACCTGCTGACAGTGGAATGGGTGCGCCGGGAATTCCGGGTCTCGGATATTACCGGTTCGACCTTGCAGCCTCACGGCGTGCTTCTGCTGTCGCGACTGCCGCTGCGGAACCCGGGGCTGCAGGAGCTGCCCGGCAACAAGAATCGTAAAATGCTCGTGGCAGAACTGGGGCTCGGCTCGCGCTCGGTGTGTGTCGGCAACCTGCACCTGGAAAGCTCGGTGCAGGCTACGCCGGTCCGTCTCGCCCAACTCGATACGATCCTGCCCAGGCTGCCAGGCGAGCAGCACACGCTGTTGCTGGGCGATTTTAACTTCGACCCCGCCCAGCTGCCGGAGCAGTCCCGGGTTGATCAGTACTTCCTGGACCTGTGGGCCGAATTGCGGCCGGGTGAGCCGGGTTTCACGGAAGACACAGCTGTCAACGGCATGCTCCTGTCGCACAAGGGCAGGGAGAAACAGGTCCGCTTCGATCGCATTCTGTTGCGTTCTCCCCGGCCGGGCTGGATACCGGAGTCCGTGCAACTGATCGGTACCCGGGCGATTACGCCGCACCTGCCCGACCTGTTCCCTTCAGATCATTTCGGCCTGGCCGGCAGCCTGGTCTGGTCGGATCGTGATGACCCTGGCGGCAGTGGCTGACACAGGTCGGTCCCGCGGCCCTGCGACGCCGCCTGTGACATCGCCATCAGGCTGCGCGCAACGCGGCGGGGTTCTCAAGGGGCAGTTGCACAATCCATCACTATCGTCCGTTTTCGACAGCTGACGGGTAGGAATACACCCTTGCCTATTGGGTCCGGAATTCACTGATTGTGAGGTTCTGACGCTTGCCTGCGGGAGCGGCCATTTTATGCCGGTTTTCCGGGTACTGAGCGCGATCGCGTCAAAGAACGGCATGCCTGCAAGTGAAGTCAGACCATGTCCGGGTTCACTCTGGCCAGGCGCCGAGGGTCTTACCCGCCGCTCCCGAAGTGGTGGTAGAGATAATCCAGGCCCTGGCGGATGTTTCTGTTGTGCAGCTTGTTGACGGTCTTCCCGGGCAACAGCTGCCAGGCGTCACTCTGCGCCGCAAGTGCCTCTGCCAGCTCCCAGCGGTGCTTGAACCGCTGTCCCGATAACGCCCTGATCGCCTCTAGTTGCTGCGCCGACAACCTGTCGCCGTCCAGTGACCGGATCCTGTTCCGGCTCAGTTCGATGGGCACTATCCGCGCTGCAGACAGAACCTGTCGCTCCGCACGATAATCGAGCGCAGTCTCTGCCAGCAGGTCCCTGAACGCGTGTGTTCCCTGCACGCGCCTGTCAGGCAGGTCGGACAGATCGCTGGTCGACAGCCCCTGCTGCTGCAGCCTGTCCAGTACCGCCGGCGAGAGCCGGTATGCGTAATCGGTGAAGACCTGTTGCCGAAATACGTTCTGGAGGAAGAACAGGGAAACGAAACAGATCAGGCAGGCGATGACGGGCGTGGTGACCCAGCCGGATGCGACACCAAACAGTGGCCGCCACTTCACTGTGGTGCCACCTTTCACCAGACCGATACCGAGCACGGCGCCGACGACGGCCTGGGAACTCGACACAGGGACCAGCGGAATGGTGGGCAGCCCGTGGCTCGCCAGCAGGTGCTCCAGCCCCTCGGAGGCGAACAGGAACAGTACGATTGAATGGGCCACCACCACGATCCAGGCGCCGACGGGGGAAAGCGGCATCAATCCCGTGCCGACCTTCATCATTACCCGGTGCGAGTAGGTGAACACGCCGACCCCGACGGCGATCGCCCCCAGAAAAAACAGCTGCTGAATCCCGGAGATGCTGAAAATACCGGCGAACGTGAACGTCGAGAACGGGTTGGCTTCAATGAACACGCCCATGACATTCGCGATGTTGTTGGCCCCCAGGCTGTAGGCACCCATGGCGCCTGCCACGATCAGGCCGGTGCGTGTCCAGGCATCGAGACGTAACAGGTGGATACGCGAGCGTTTCACGATGGCAGCGGTGATCAGGTACAGCAATGCCCCGAAAATGGCCGCCAGCAGCGGGCACGCGACCCAGGTTATGACGATTTTCGTCAGGGAATCCAGGTCCGTGGGGAAA
>JASFOC010000255.1:0-4580 GCA_050116715.1 Gammaproteobacteria bacterium | reverse complement strand
GTGTTTCTCGACAATGTGGACGAAGCGGCCGCAGTTCGCGCGCAGTTCCGGCAGTTGCTTGCGGATGCAAGGCGCGAGGGCACTGCGCTCGGTATCGGGCACCCACGGCCGGCAACCTTGCAGGTGCTTGCGGAAGAACTCGCACACCTGGAGGAGCAGGGCATTCAATTATTGCCGGTGGCAAGCTTGATTGAAATGCAGACAAACAGGAGGTCGACATGGCAAGCGTCCTTGTCCCGCTAGCGCAGGGCTGTGAAGAACTGGAGGCCGTCACGGTGGTTGACCTGCTGCGGCGCGCCGGCATCGAAGTTGTGACGGCAGGCCTGGATGAACAACCGGTGCACGCGTCCCGCGGCACGGTGTTGTTGCCCGACATGACACTGGAGCAGGCACTGCAGCGGGATTATGACATGGTCGTATTGCCGGGTGGTCTGCCCGGCGCGGACTATCTCCGGGATGATCCGCGTATTATCGGCTTGCTGCAGGAAATGGCGGCGGCCGGCAAGTACACCACGGCTATCTGTGCTGCCCCGAAAGTGCTCGCGCGTGCCGGCCTGCTGGATGGCAAGCGCGCCACCAGTTACCCGGGTGCACTCGATAGTGCGGCTGTCCCCGGCCTGGAATACTGCGAGCAGGCAGTGATCACGGATGGCAGGGTGGTGACATCGAGAGGCCCCGGAACCGCCATGGATTTTGCACTGGAACTTGTCGAACTGCTGGCTGGAAAAACGCAGCGTGACACAGTCGAGGCAGGGCTGCAGCGAGTCTGACAGCCGCCTGGCGGTATGTGTCCGCATAAAAACAGCCTGCACCTGCCTGATCCTGTGGTAGCAGTCCTGCCCGGTACAGATTGATGCGTGTAATCGAGATCATCGCCGATGACTCCAACCTGGATACCCTGACAGGGATTGCCGAGCAGCATGAAGTCGCGGACTTCTGGTACGGCGACCTGCTCGAGGACGGGCGTCGGGTAATGCGCATGCTGGTGGATGATGCATCGCGCCAGTCTGTAATCGATGCACTGCAGAGCCTGCTTGGCGGAAGCGATTCAGCGCGTATTCTTATCATGCCCGTGGATGCAGTCCTGCCAAGAAAAGAGGACGCGGCCGATGCAGACAAGGCAAAGACCGGCAGCGGCCAGACACGCGAGGAACTCTATAACGACATAGAGCGCGGGGCACGCCTCGACAGCACCTTCCTGTTGCTGGTGTTCCTCTCCACGATTGTGGCGTCTATCGGACTGATTGAAAACAATATAGCCGTCATCGTCGGTGCCATGGTGATTGCGCCGCTACTGGGGCCGAATATTGCGCTGGCCTTCTCCACCTCGCTGGGTGACCGGGAACTGATGTGGCAGGCACTGAAAACCAACCTGGCTGGTTTGTCACTGACCCTGGTTATGACCATCGTCATCGGCATGATCTGGCCAGGTCACCTGAACAGTTTTGAAATTCTCGTGCGCACCGATGTCAAACCGGATGGCATCGTGCTGGCGCTTGCCTCGGGTGCGGCAGCGGTTTTGTCGCTGGCGACCGGGCTTTCCAGTGCACTGGTTGGCGTGATGGTGGCCGTGGCGCTGCTGCCGCCGACCGCCACACTGGGCATGATGCTGGGCAGCGGCCAATTCAGCCTGGCTCAGGGCGCATCACTGTTGCTGGCAGTGAACGTGGTGAGCATCAACCTGGCGGCAAAGCTGATGTTCCTGCTCAAGGGTGTCAAGCCACGGACCTGGCTGGAGAAGCGCAAGGCGCGGCAGTCATTCACCCTGTATATACTCATCTGGATCGTTACCCTGGTGATCCTGCTGACAGCAATACTGGCGCGCCAGCAACTGGTGACCTGAACCTGCCGTGTTCAGGGCGGGTTGCTTCCGCCGGGCCAGTTGTACAGCAGCAGGAACACGCCCGTGCATCCCGTGATCCAGGTGAGCAGGGGGGCGCCCAGCAGCATGGTCGGCGCATAGCCGTCAAGGCCGTAGATGATGGCAGCGGTGATCACCAGTCCGGTGCCGACAATCGCGCTGATGGTGCGGTGGTTGGCCCGTTGGACTTCCCTGCGCAGTTCCTGCACTTCCCGGGAAGTCCACTCCACGCGCAGCTTGCCGCTGGTAGCCTGTTCCAGGTAGTGATAGGCAAGCGCCGGAAGCTCCGGCAGGTGCTCGTTCCATTCCGGCAGGCTCCGCCTGATATTGCGCAGCAGTGACTTGGCACCCAGCTGTTCGCTCATGGTGCGTTCCAGGAACGGCTTGGCAGTTTGCCACAGGTCCAGGTCCGGATACAGCTGGCGCCCGAGACCCTCGATGTTGAGCAGGGTCTTCTGTAGCAGCACCAGCTGCGGCTGGATGACCATGTTGAAGCGGCGTGCCGTCTGGAACAGCCGCAGCAGGACGTTGCCGAAGGAAATCTCCTTCAGCGGTTTTTCAAAGATCGGTTCGCACACGGTGCGGATGGCGGACTCGAATTCATCCACGCGGGTGCCGTCAGGGACCCATTCCGATTCGACGTGCAGTTCGGCAACACGCCGGTAGTCGCGGCGGAAAAAGGCCAGGAAGTTTTCCGCCAGGTAACGCTGGTCGACCGGGTTGAGTGTCCCCATGATGCCGAAGTCGACCGCCATGTAGCGGCCATCGGTGCCCACGAAGATGTTGCCCGGGTGCATGTCGGCATGAAAAAAATTGTGCTGGAATACCTGGGTGAAAAAGATCTCCACGCCACGTTCGGAGAGCGTTTTCAGGTCAATGTTGTGGGCGCGCAGTCCGGCGATGTCACTGACCTGGATGCCGCGGATGCGCTCCATCACCATGACCTCGGGGCGGCAGTAGGGCCAGTACACTTCGGGTACGTAGAGCAGCCCGGAATCGCCGAAGTTGCGCCGCAGTTGCGAGGCGTTGGCGGCTTCACGCAGCAGGTCAAGCTCGTCGTACAGGGTCTTCTCGAATTCCGCAACCACTTCCCGCGGCCGCAGGCGCCGTCCGTGTTGCCAGTAGCGTTCCGCCATCCAGGCAATGGTATGCAGCAATCTGACATCGCGGGTAATGTACTGGCGCACGTTGGGTCGCAGCACCTTGATGACGACCTCGGTGCCGTCCATTAACTGCGCGGCATGGACCTGGGCGATGGAAGCCGAAGCCAGCGGTGTCTCGTCGAACTTCCGAAAGATTTCCTCGACCGGCTTGCCGTAGGCAGCCTCGATTTGCGCTTTCGCGATGCTGCCGGGAAAGGGCGGTACGTCATCCTGCAGGTGCGCCAGTTCCAGGGCAATATCATCCGGCAGCAGGTCCTGCCGGGTGGATAATATCTGTCCGAATTTGACGTAGATCGGGCCCAGATCCTGGAGCGCACTGCGGATCCGTGCGCCGCGCGGGCCGCGGGTGCGCGGCAGCCAGTTCCAGGGCGCCAGGTAGTAGAGGAAGCGCAACGGCCGGAACAGGTGGGTGGCCAGGATGATCTCATCGAGGCCATGGCGCACCAGGACGAAATTGATATGGATCATGCGCACGATCTGTGCCGGCCGGATCATCTTGGTTCATCCTTGCCGGGTAGCGGTGCTTGCAGACGCCTGATGCGCGCGGCCAGCCGGTCGGTATCCATGCCAATGCGGGATACATCGGTAGTGAAATTCTCGATCTCGATACGTGTCGGCAGCACCCGCAGTTCTTCCTGCAGGTATTCTCCGAGGTCCTGTTCAAGGGTGCGCCGTCCTTTGCGCAGTGCGCTGGCGGTACGCCGAGCCGTATTCCCCAGCTGGTGCGCAATGACGTCACCGGTAAGCCGCGAAAGCTGTTCTTCCCAATCGATATCCATTTCATCGAGGACGGCCTTGAAGGCCTGCCCGGTTTCCACGTCGCCTTCGATGGTTACGCTGCCCGAGAACAGGGTCTTGCCACCCTGGCTGCCGAGGCCCAGTTGCGCCAGACCCAGTGGTGTGCCGCGCAGCAGCGTGTCAGGCCCGGACTCGATCTGCGAGCGCAGCTGCACACCGTTTTCGCCCGGAAGAACATACAGGGTCAGCTGGAATGGCGTCAGTTCTATCGCAATAGAGCGCTGCTGCAGTGCGGCCATCCGTGCCATGGCCTCCGGGTCGAGACGCAGGTAACGGTTCAACGCGGCTTCCAGTCCGGCGAGCAGGCTTGCGGGTAACCGGTTCATGTCCTGGCCGCCAGTTCTGCCAGCGGCTTGCGTGCCTCATCTTCCATGATGACCAGGGTGCCGGCCAGCTTGTCGTGCAGCCCCTGCCGGTAGCGGTTCCAGCCGATGCGGAATATTCCCAGGCCGGCAGGCAATGCCGCCAGCAGCAGGGCCAGGCCGCGCCAGAGAGACTGCCGGCAGCGCAGCTTGCGCCCGCTGGCTGCATCAATCACCAGGCAGCCCATCAGGTGTTTTCCCGGGGTGCCCTGCAGCCATGCATCCAGGCAGCGGCCAAGGATGAAAAACCCCAGCGCGCTGGAGCCGACGAGCGTCGGGGTTGCCGGGGCGTCCCAGGGTTCCGCATGCCCGGTCACGCCGCTCCACACCAGCAGGGCACAGACAAAGGCAGACCATGCCAGGATGATATCCAGCAGCCAGGCACCCAGGCGGCGC
>JASFOC010000254.1:0-4584 GCA_050116715.1 Gammaproteobacteria bacterium | reverse complement strand
CGCCGGGCATGACGGGAAAGCGGCTTAAACAGCAACAGGAAGCAACGTGGAATTCAAGGATTACTACCAGATCATGGGCGTCAAGCGTGACGCCACCCAGGACGAGATCAAGCGTGCCTATCGCAAGCTCGCCCGCAAGTACCACCCGGACGTCAGCAAGGAATCGGATGCGGAAGCGCGTTTCAAGGAGGTGGGCGAGGCCTACGAGGTCCTGAAGGACCCGGAGAAGCGAGCCGCTTACGATCAGCTGGGTGCAAACTGGAAGGCGGGACAGGATTTCCGCCCACCGCCGGACTGGGACGCGGGTTTTGAATTTCACGGCGGCGGTTTTACCGGGGCCGATGCCTCGCAGTTCAGTGATTTTTTCGAAAGCCTGTTCGGTCATGGATTCTCCGCCGCCGGATCCGGCCGTGCCGGGTTTCACGCGCATGGGGAGGACGTCCATGCCAAGGTGCTCATCGACCTGGAGGACGCCTATCACGGCGCCACCCGCACGCTGAACCTGCAGCACACCGAACTCGGTGCAGACGGCCGGCCGCAGGTCAAACAGCGCACGCTGAATGCACGCATTCCCCGGGGGGTGCGCCAGGGGCAGCTCATCCGGCTCGCCGGACAGGGCGGGGCAGGCATGGGCAAGGGCAAGGCCGGCGACCTCTACCTGGAGGTGGAATTCCGGCCGCACCCGTTTTACCACGTCGAGGGTCGCGACGTATTCCTTGATTTGCCGGTAGCGCCATGGGAAGCAGCCCTGGGTGCCACGGTCAAGGCGCCGACGCCCGCGGGTACCGTGGATCTGAAGATTCCCCCCGGTTCCACGGGCGGGCGCAAGCTGCGCTTGAAAGGTCGCGGGATACCCGGCGCGACGCCGGGCGACTTCTACGTGGTACTGCAGATCGCACTGCCGCCGGCGGACTCGGCTGCCGCCAGAACCGCCTACCGTGAAATGCAACAGGCGCTGAACTTCAATCCACGCGCACGCATGGGGGGCTGACCGGGCATGACACAAGATCTGAAAACACTGCTGTCCGGCGATCTGCTGGACGAGGACGTGGAGCTGACCCTGGGCGAACTTTGCAGGACCTGTCAGCTCCCTGCAGAGCGCGTATACGAACTGGTCGAGGAGGGCATCATCGAGCCACTGGGCCGGGAACCCGCTGGCTGGCGCTTCCGCTGGACCAGTGTACGCCGGGTACGCTGTGCCCTGCGTCTGGAACATGACCTGGGCGTCAATCTTGCGGGTGCCGCGCTCGCACTGGATCTGCTGGAAGAACTCAACAGGCTGCGCGCGCGGCTGCGTCGCCCCGGTTAGGTCGGCGCGGTTCTCCTGGCCGCAATAACCACATCCTCCCTGAAAAAATTGCGCCGCAGGGCGGTGTTCCTGCAG
The DNA here is from genome assembly GCA_050116715.1 of Gammaproteobacteria bacterium. Classification (GTDB taxonomy): domain Bacteria; phylum Pseudomonadota; class Gammaproteobacteria; order UBA9214; family UBA9214; genus UBA9214. The sequence goes on along the minus strand of JASFOC010000254.1, from coordinate 3,200 downwards.
CTGCTGTTACCGGTGCCGGCGCGGTCTCTTTAAGCCCGCCGTCCGGGTACCTGGCGCGATGCTGTCCTCAGCCAATCACATCTCCGGGTAGCACTGGTATCCAGGTGTGTGATTCGAAATTTGCCGGAGATGAGTTTATACTCCCCTGCGTTGATGTGGCGGACGAACCCCGGCCGCTGCTTGCTGCACAATCGGTTCCATATAACCTTTGTATTCCCCTGCCGCCGCATACCGATGGCGTTCGGCTTCTCGCTTGGTAGTGCCTGAAATGAAGAGTTTGGTCATTAGTAAATTCCTGCCATTCATGGCCTGGTTGCCGCTCGTCGATCGCGCCAGCTTGCGTGCCGATTTCATGGCCGGGCTCACGGGTGCGGTGATCGTGCTGCCCCAGGGCGTGGCATTCGCGACCATCGCGGGGTTGCCGCCGCAGTACGGGCTGTATACGGCCATGGTGACACCAATCATTGCCGCCCTGTTCGGGTCGTCGCGGCACCTCATCTCCGGACCGACCACCGCGATTTCTATCGTTGTCTTTACTTCAATCAGCCATCATGCCATGCCCGGTTCACCCGAATTCGTCTCCCTGGCATTGACACTCACCTTTCTTGCAGGCGTCTACCAGTTGGCCTTTGGCCTTGCCCGTCTCGGGGTGCTGGTCAATTTTGTCTCGCATACCGTCGTGATGGGATTTACTGCAGGTGCCGCAATCCTGATCGCGACCAGCCAGTTGAAACACATACTTGGCATCCAGATTCCGCGCGGTGATTCCTTTGCGCACACCTGGGCCAATATTTACCAGCAACTGGACCAGGCGAACCTTGTCGTGCTGGGCATTGCGCTGGTTACGCTGCTGACTGCAGTCGCCTGCAAGCGCCTGTTCCCCAGGCTGCCGAACCTGCTGCTGGGTCTGGTCACGGGATCAGTGGTTGCCGTGCTGGTTGGCGGCGCAAGTCACGGTGTTACCTTCGTGGAGAAGATTCCCGCCCAGCTGCCACCCTTGTCCATGCCGGATTTTTCGGTGACCGCTATACGCCAGCTGGCGCCGGAGGCCTTTGCCATTGCGCTGCTGGGCCTGATCGAGGCCGTCTCTATCGCCCGCTCGGTTGCCACGAAGTCACACCAGCGTATCAACAGCAACCAGGAATTCATCGGCCAGGGGCTTTCCAACATGGTTGGCTGTTTCTTCTCCAGCTATGCCGGCTCCGGTTCCTTTACCCGTTCCGGAATCAACTACCAGGCCGGTGCCCGCACCCCGATGGCCGCCATCTTCGCCGCTGCCACGCTTATGTTGATGGTGCTGCTGATCGCCCCGTTGACCGCCTACTTGCCGGTTGCCGCCATGGGCGGTGTGATTCTGCTGGTTGCTTACGGCCTGATTGACTTTCATCACATCAAGGAGACCCTCGCGAAGAGCCGCAGTGAAACGTCCATTTTGCTGGTGACGTTCTTCGCGACACTGTTCCTGGAACTCGAATTCGCCATCTACCTCGGCGTACTGCTCTCCCTGATCCTGTTCCTGGCCCGCACCTCACGCCCGCAAATCGTAACCCTGGCGCCTGATACCCATGACCCGAAACGCAAGCTCGTCAATGTACAGGCCAAGCCGATCAACGAATGTCCGCAGCTGAAAATCATTCGTATCGACAGGGATATTTATTTCGGCTCGGTGAATTACATCCAGAGCCAGCTGGAGCACATCACCGAAAAGCAAGGCATCGTGCATATCCTGATCGATGCCTCCCGGTTGAACTACATCGACATGGCCGGTGCCGAAATGCTGGTGCAGGAAAGCCGGCGCCTGCGGGCTCGCGGCGGCGGGCTGTATTTCTGTGCCCTCAATTCATCGATGTGGCAGTTCCTTGCCGAGGGCAAGTATGTGCGCGCCATCGGGGCGGATGTTTTCTTCAACCACAAATCCCAGGCGATCGCAGCGATATTCAGGAAAATGGACAAGGACATTTGCCAGGGCTGCGGACTGCATATATTTCACGAGTGCGTCGCAGTTGAACGGGCCTGAAGACCGTGAAGGTGTGCGGCGCTGTGCGCCCGCTTCCGGTTTGCCAGGGCCGCCGGGCGCCGGCTACCCGGAAGCAGGCAGCGAATGAGATGGTGCCGAGGAGAGGACTTGAACCTCCACCGGGTTACCCCGACTAGCACCTGAAGCTAGCGTGTCTACCAATTTCACCACCTCGGCAGTGGTCTGAAACAGCGCGAAGGCCGTTCGTGAGCCGCGCACTGTACCGCCTGAATTTTAACTTGTCAATTTACCCGTGCAGCACGCAAACTAGCCGCTAAAAACCTGACCCAGCCAGCCACTATGAAAACACGCAAGAAATCCACTGCCAGAGCGGCACGCAGGCACGATCCCCATGCGAGCCGCGAGGCGGACCGCTACGCACAGCCAATCGCGAGCCGCGAACACATTCTTGACATGATCACCGAGGCGGACCGGCCCGTGCGCCGCGAAGATCTTGAGGAGATGCTGGATATTCATGACGAGCAGGGCGTCGAGGCGCTGCGCCGGCGTCTCAATGCCATGGTGCGCGACGGCCAGCTGGTGCGCAACCGCCGCAATTGCTATGCCCTGGCGAACCAGTTCGACCTGGTTGCCGGGCGCGTTATCGGCCACCAGGACGGTTTCGGGTTCCTGGTCCCGGATGAAGGTGGGGATGATGTCTATCTGTCCGCCCGCCAGATGCACGCCCTGTTCCATGGCGACCGGGTGCTGGTGCGGATTACCGGTGTGGACCGCCGCGGTCGCCGCGAAGGCGACGTGGTCGATGTGCTCAAGCGCAATACCCGCCACGTGGTGGGACGTATCTACAACGAACGCGGCGTGCATTTCGTCACCCCGGACAACAAGCGCATCCCCAATGACATCGCCGTTCCCGAGGGCGAGACCGGGGGTGCCAGCCATGGCCAGATCGTCTCGGTGGAGATCATCGAACAGCCGGGCAAGCGCACACCGCCAGTCGGGCGCGTGGTCGAGGTGCTGGGCGACCACATGGCGCCGGGCATGGAAATCGACATCGCCATCCGCAGCCACGATGTGCCGCAGGCCTGGCCGGCGGAGGTGGAGCAGGAGATCCAGGGGCTGGAGGAGCAGGTGCCTGCTGCCGCCAGGCGCGGCCGCGAGGACCTGCGGGACCTGCCGCTGGTCACGATCGACGGTGAGGATGCCCGGGATTTCGATGACGCCG
>JASFOC010000253.1:0-4590 GCA_050116715.1 Gammaproteobacteria bacterium | reverse complement strand
GCCTCAACAACGTGGTGATCGGTGACGGCGACTATACCGACAACACCGACAACTTCGCCAATGGCTGGCTCAACCACTTCTACATCTATGCCGACCTGGAAGGCAGCAATCCCGGTAATTCCAGCCTAGAGGCCGACAAGATCCGCCTGGGAGTGGCAGGTCATATCGAGTACCCGGCCGATTCCGGCGCGTCCCTGCAACCGATGGGACCGACCGGCAATGGTACGCCGTTCGAAAACGACCTGACCTTCTCCGGCCATACCGGCACTGTCGTCTACACGCAGATGAAGGTGCTGGAGAATCTCCCGATCATGCTGACTGCGCCACGCCTGTGGGAGGCGCTGGGCCTGCCGCTGACACCGTTCGAGGATTCGATCAACTTCTTTGGCGATCCTGGCCTGGTCGACGAAGACACCATTCGTCCGTTCGTGGCGATGAAGGCACAACTGATCGAGGCAATTTGCGACGAGAACACCGGCGAATGCACCAAGGGCAATGCGGTGCTCGGCAGCAACGGTCAGCCGGTCATCGGCTTCGGTACCGCACCGATCGACATCCCGAACTGTGAGCGTTGCCATTCGGCGCCGGCTTACCGGGATGATGGTGTTACGCCGAACGTGAACAGTCCCAGCTATGTGCGCCGCCAGGATGGACCGAGGCCTTTCTATGGCCCGGGTGGCGAGACCCTGGAAGCCCTGGTCGACATGGAGGTGCAGTACTGGAAGGCCTACTACGACCTGGATACCGAGGCCGGTGACACCGACTGGTACGCCCGCCTGAAGGGGGCTGCCGTGAGCATCGAGTTCCTGCACGACTACGATGTCGGTACCAACTTCATGGCGAATTACCCGGTGGCGGACGGCGACGACCTGCTGGGCCTGCCGGCTTACAAGAAGACGACCCCCGACGGCTATCCCTATGGCCCGTACCTGACGCAGAACACCCGCATGGGACACGAATCGGTCATCTGTCAGAAGTGCCATGCCGACAACGTGATCGCGGTGGTCAAGTCGGCAGGTATTGGCGGCTATGTGGTACCGCCGATCTCGGAAGCCATCCATAACTCGCACGCGAAGCAGGCCGTGGGTGGCCCCATCGCATTCGATGACAGCTATGGTCGTTTCGGGGGTTGCCAGGGCTGCCACCCGGCGCACCGCTCGGATGGTGTGACGGACAATTACCCGATCACCAGATTCGGCGACAATCACAATGCCAACGGTGACAATCGCCTCGGTGCAGGTGGCTGCTTTGTCGGTCGCGACGTGCATTCAAACCCGCTCAAGGATGTTGACGGCGCTGAAACGCCGGAGCACCTGAATGCCGTAGGCCAGTGGCTTGCCGATAATGTGTCCCGGGACCAGGGACCGAACCAGGATGAGAACCGCGGTATCTGGTGCACCAACTGCCATACCCAGCTGAGCCAGGAAATCTGGCGTCACGAAGATTGCGACGACCTGATCAACGGTGACTGCCTGAACGATGTCCGTGGCCTGTCCTCGCTGGCAGACATTGCCGCGGCGATTGGCACCAATGAGGCGCAGGTCATCGCGTGGCTGGATCCGAACAGCAACGATATACACGGTACCGGGATAAACGAGGATTTCACCCATGCAATCTGGAACAAGACAAACGGAGACATCCCGGATGCCAACGTGGCGACCATCGAGATCGGCCCCAACGGGCCGGTGGTTAACTTCGACGCGGACGGCGACCCGAGTGTCAATATCCTGAGCTTCTGCACCACGGATGACTGTGTGGCGAAGATCAACGCCAGCAAGTCCGACCAGACCCAGTGGCGTTACCCGGAGGATGGTGCGGTGGATGGTGTCTCCGGTTTCGTCGATCCTGTGGCGAATTTCGCAGTGGCGGTGCCGTTCAGCGCGGCGGACGATGCGCGTGATCACTGGCTGTCACCCGGTGAGCCGCATTGTGCGGACTGCCATGCAGCCCCGTACGTGGAGCAGAGTGGCAATATCACCGCCTTCCCGCCGTTCAACTACCCGGCCAAGGCCAGCCTGAGTCGCTATACACGCGGTCACCAGGATATCTCCTGCCAGGGCTGCCACGAGTCGATCCACGGTCTCTATCCGGTGGCGCCGGCGATCGACAACACGTCATACGCCCAGGCGGCGTCGCTGAACCATGATGGTTCACACGGTCCACTGAAATGCGGCGCCTGTCATGCGGTTGATGACAACGATATTCCGACCTGGATCCAGGACGGCTCCATCGGTGGCGGTGCCATCACGCCGGCCAGCTTCGACGATGCGGTCACCTGGGCGCACACCTACACCGCCGAAGCCAACGTGCTTAACTCGACCTGCCAGAACTGCCATGGCGTGAACGGCAGCTTCCTGGGCGGTAGCGTCAACACCAACAGCGTGCCGGGCGACTGGAGCAACGTGTCGACCAACAATCCCAACTTCCTGAGTCACTCGATGGAGGGCTGGGTGTCGCGGCAGATGATGGACAAGGCCGAGCGGCTGGTGAACGGTGGCGACGTGTTCGGGACTACCGACGGCTCGGACGGTGTCTGCGCAGGTTGTCATGTCGACCACAGCGGCGATCTGCTTGCCGAGGGCTGCGATCTCGACAACGAGCCGACCTGGATGCAGCACCTGACCCAGGGGCGTGTGTCCGAGTCGGTGTGGGAGGATGTCTCCCTGTTCCTGACCGGTACCCGCTGCGGCTGGTAGCAAGAACTGCCGGGTGCGGAGGAGCGCTGCTTCTCCGCACCCGCAGCCGCTTGTACTGCCGGAGACGTGGTCGGCAGTGCGGTGACAATCCCGGGGCGGATTGGCAACGGCCACACCCCGGGCTAAAGCAATTAACAGCATACGGATAACAAGCGAGCGAATATGAAGAACATCGTAGTACTACTCAGCAGCGTGCTGGTCATGCTTCCCCTCTTCGCGGCAGGTAATGCAGCGTCGCCCGCGATGAACGCCCCGCAGGACGGTACCGAGATCGATTCGGACGTGATCGCGAGGGTCGGCGACCAGACCATCACGTTCAGCGAGATCAACGTGGCAATGAACAGCTCGGCCATCGTGGGGGTGTCCGTCCCGGCGCTGGGCACACCGGAACGCGATACCGCGCGTATCGTGGTGCTGGACCGGTTCGTCAGCGCCAACCTGCTGTATCTCGATGCCCTGAAGCAGGGAACGGACGAGGACCCGAAATATCGGCGCACCATTGACCGTTTTTCCAATGCCATCCTGGCCGGGCTCTACCGCAAACAGGTGCAGGCGGGCGATATCCCGGTGTCGGATGAAGAGGTGCAGGCCTGGTTCAAGGCAAATGTCGAGGAGGGTAATGAACTGACTGATGACGTCCGGCTGCAGATCGAGTCGCGGCTGCGCAGGGAAAAACTGCATGAGCGTGTGACAGCGGCGGCAAAGTCACTGCGTGATGACGTCAAGGTGAAGGTGTACGAGGAGAATCTGTCCAGCCAGGGCGATGCCACGCGTGCGGACAGTGCACCGCTGGCCGATGTCGGCGACGAGACCATCACCTGGGGCGATTTCAAGGACCGCCTGATTACCGCTGGCAAGGGAGCGTCCCTTGCCGATCCGCTGGCATTTGAATCCGAGGGGCGCCGAAACGCGCTCGAAACCGAGATCGACGTGCGCATCATGGCGCAGAAGGCCAGGGCTGCCGGCCTGGAACAGGACCGGTTGTACAAAAAGCGCATCGGGGAATACAGCAAGACCCTGCTGACCAACCTGCACCGCGCCAGGATCACGAAAGGATTCGAACCGGCGGAACCGGTGCTCAGTGAATGGTACGACACGTACCGCGGCCGGTTCATGGTTCCGGAAGCGCGCAAGCTCCAGATGGTCGTGGTCAAGGACAGGAAGCAGGCCGAGGACATCCGGGCACGGATCGATGCGGGTGAAATGACAGTCTTTGAAGCAGCGCGGGATTACTCGATAGCGGCCAACGCCGGCAGGAACCTGGGCGAGGTTGGCTGGGTGAACCAGGGCGAACTCGCAGCGGACCTGGACGCCGCCGTCTTCATGCTGGGTCCCGGTGAACTCAGTGAGCCGGTGGAGTCACCGGCGGGCTGGCATATTGTCCGGGTGCTCGAAATCAGGGATGCCAAATATTCGGCTTTCAATGATGAAGAGACACGCAAGCTGGTGCGCCGCGATTACCTGAAAAACAAGGTGGACGAGTACACGGCAGGACTGCGCAAGACGCAGTTCCCGGTCGAGGTCTACCAGGATCGCCTGCTTGCATTCGAGCAGCAGGAAGCGGACATGGTGAAGGCGCTGGCGGCGAAATCGCATGAACCGGGTTCGGTGACGGAACAGCGTATCAAGGAACTGAACAAGCTGGTCAGGCCACCCATGTAGGGGAGCAGCACGGGTACACGCAGGGCAGATACAACACGCATGCGCCCGGGGCGCTGCAAAAGGGGACGGGTATATGGGCAGGAAAGGTTTGTTCGTAAGTGAAATACGTCGGTTGTTTCCGGCATCCAAGAGTAATAACAACCACGCAGGAGGAGATATGAAGACTGCGAAAACTATCGACCATACAAGGTCAATCTTGTCGAAGTGGTCATTGCTGGCATGTTTCATTGTG
>JASFOC010000252.1:0-4591 GCA_050116715.1 Gammaproteobacteria bacterium | reverse complement strand
ATATCCCGCGGCATCCTGGGATCAATTCTCAAGCGTTAGCATGTACAGACAGCGTAACGCGTGAACAGGCGACTGCATCTGCTCAGGAACCGGGTACTGCCGCTGCTGGTGGTGCTGGCGCTGTTGCTGTGGCAGCACTTTCAATCCGGTACTGATTTTCGGTCAGGCAGCAGCGACGTTGTCAGTGGCGAGGTGGCGGCGACCTTCACCGCGCAACACGCTGGTCAGTGGGTGGAAGTTGCTGGCCGGGTTGCGCGCCTGCTGGCGGATGACGAGGAAGGTTCACGCCACCAGCGTTTCATCCTGGAAGTGGAGAGCGGGCAGACATTGCTGGTGTCACACAATATTGATCTGGCGAAACGTCTCCCCCTGGCGCGCAATGATCAGGTGGCGCTGCGCGGGCGCTATGAGTGGAATGACCGTGGCGGTGTGGTCCACTGGACACATCATGATCCTGCTGGCCGCCTGCAGGGCGGCTGGGTAGTGCACGAGGGTACGCGCTATCGATAACCGGGCAATCCGGCAACAGCAGCCCGGAACGCTTCCACAACTTCGGTGCAACATGTTGATACAATGAATGCAGCTGCAGGCCGGGTTGAAGCTGTTGCGGAAAATTCCCCCGGAGAGGAGAACCGGATGGAAATAAAACTTGCTGATCTGTATCGGCAGATCCTGGAAGATATCGGCGAGGACCCGGCACGGGACGGTTTGCAGAACACGCCGGAGCGAGCCGCCAGGGCCATGCAGTACCTTACGCGTGGCTATCACCAGAGTCTTGATGAAGTCGTCAACAATGCGATTTTTGACTCGGACAACGAAGAGATGATCCTGGTCAAGAACATCGAGCTGTATTCTCTCTGCGAGCACCACCTGCTGCCATTCATTGGCAAATGTCATGTGGCCTATATCCCGACCGGCAGGGTGATCGGGTTGTCAAAAATCGCGCGCATCGTGGATATGTTCGCGCGTCGTCTGCAGATCCAGGAAAACCTGACCAAGGAAATCGCCGATACCCTGATGGATGCGATTGCACCGGCCGGAGTCGGTGTAATCATCGAAGCCAGGCACTTGTGCATGATGATGCGCGGGGTGGAAAAGCAAAATTCGATGATGACCACGTCGATGATGCTGGGTTCGTTCCGCACCCACGACCGGACGCGCTCGGAGTTTCTCCGGCTGGTGCAGTCCTGATAACAGGCCTGCCGCCGGGGTATTACCGTCTGTTATCCGGTGTTTCGCCTGTCGCCGCCTGTTTCTGGGTGCCGCTGCCAAGGAATGATTTTGCAAGCGCGGGATAAAGTGATTCAGGGCATACAATGCGCGACGTGATATAGGCAATAAAAGCGGTTGCCATCAGCGGTAACACCAGCGCTGTATCCTGGGTCATCTCCATGACAATTACCATTGCTGTGATTGGTGTCTGCACCACCCCGGTAAAATATCCCACCATGCCAAGGATGATGACTGCCCCGACTTCTGTAGCGGGCATGAGTGCCGACAGCGTTGAACCCAGTCCCGCGCCGGTTGCCAGCGATGGTGAGAAAATGCCGCCGGGAATGCCGCTCAGGTAGGAGCCCAGTGTTGCCAGCATTTTCAGCAGAGGATAACTGGCCGGCAATTCACCATTCCCGGTGATGACCATCTTTGCTTCCTGATAACCCGTACCGAACGTCAGGTTGCCGCTGAGCAGGCCTGTCAAGCCGATAAATACCCCACAGGTGGCGGCCAGCATGTACGGGTGCCTCTTTGCCAGTGGTGCGATGCGACGAGTACTCCAGATGAGCACATGACTGAAGAGACCACCCAGCAGGCCGCCGCAAATACCGCAGATGAGGACCGGCTTCAGGGTTTCAACTGGTGTGAGTGTTGAGGAACTGGAGCCGAAGTAGACATAGTTCCCCTGGATTATCACCGCGGTGATACCGGCCAGAAAGACCGCGGTCAACAGCGTGCCGCTGGTTTTTGCTTCAAAACTCTTGCTCATTTCCTCGATGGCAAACAGGATGCCGGCCAGTGGCGTATTGAATGCCGCAGCGATACCCGCAGCGCTTCCGGCGAGTATCAGGCCGCGGTCCATGTAATGCATGGGAAAATTGGCAAATCTTCCCAGTGAGAACATAATCGAGGCACCGATATGCACCGTGGGACCTTCGCGGCCGATTGAGGCCCCGGAGAGTATGCCGATCAGGGTAAGCAGGATTTTTCCGAAGACAATACGCAGTGACAGTATTTTGCTGCGGATGCTGTGTTCGGTCATGGCAAGCGCAGCAATCGACTGCGGTATACCACTACCCTGGGAGCCGGGAAACACATTTCGTGTCAGGAAGGCAACAGCAGCCAGACCCACCGGACAGACGACCAGCGGTGCAAGTGCCCAGGAATCGTGCATGATGTGAAACCAGTCGTTGGCAACTTCCGCGGCCAGGGCAAAAGCGACAGCCACCAGGCCAACAGTCACGGCGCCGGCCCAGAACACCAGCCGTGTCTTCCATGCATCGAAGGAGAGAAGGTGTTGTCCGGCTGTCTTTCCGGTTGTCTTCAGGTGGCTGAACATTACAGGCTTGTGAGATGGGATTTATAGTGAACAATACTCTGTGTGATTGTGATTCAGCAAGTTGGCGCGAAATGTCTGGTGTAATACCACGCGCTGAACTTGCCGGATGGCTTCCGGGCTCCCGGGGTCTGGTGATCTTTGCTTAATAAGCTCATTTACTGTAAAAAATGCCCATGATGATCAAGGTTGGTGTCGTAGGGGGTACCGGTTATACCGGTGTGGAGTTGTTGCGGTTGCTGGCCGCGCATCCCGGTGCGGAACTGGTGGTGATTACGTCCCGTTCGGACGCGGGACAGCCGGTGGCGGACATGTTTCCGAACCTGCGCGGCAGTCTCGATATTGCATTTACTGCACCGGACCCTGCGCTGTTGCAATCCTGTGATCTGGTGTTTTTTGCGACACCGAACGGCATCGCGATGACTATGGTGCCCGAGTTGCTTGCGGCCGGCGTGCGGGTGATTGACCTGGCTGCGGATTTCCGGCTGCAGCAGGCGGAAGAATGGGCGCAGTGGTACGGTGTACCGCACGCATGCCCGGAATTTCTGCGGCGTGCCGTGTATGGTTTGCCGGAGATCAACCGTGAAGCGATAGCCCAGGCCCACCTGGTGGCCAATCCCGGCTGCTATCCAACCGCGGTGCAACTGGGTTTCCTGCCGTTGATAGAGGAGGGCCTGGTCGACCTGGATTACCTGATTGCCGATGCCAAGTCCGGAGTGAGCGGTGCCGGCAGGAAGGCGGCGACAGCCAGCCTGCTGAGCGAGGCCAGCGAGAATTTCAAGGCCTATGCCGTACCCGGTCACCGCCACCTTCCGGAAATCCGCCAGGGACTGGAACTGGCATCCGGGCATCCCGTCGGGCTCACCTTCGTACCGCATCTGACCCCGATGATCCGCGGTATTCATGCAACCCTGTATGCTCGGCTGCGGGATACGGAGCGTGACCTGCAGGCGCTTTACGAAGCGCGCTTCAGTGACGAGCGCTTTGTCGATGTCCTGCCCGAAGGGATGCACCCCGAGACCCGCAGCGTTCGTGGCGCCAATCATTGCCGCATTGCAGTGCACCGTCCGCAGCAGGGAGATACCGTCGTGGTGCTTTCCGTTATCGACAATCTCGTCAAGGGTGCAGCCGGGCAGGCGGTGCAGAACATGAACATCATGTTCGGTCTTGCCGAAGAGACCGGTTTGCAGGGGATCGCACTGTTGCCCTGACATGCCTTGCCTGATGTTCTTTTGTGATCCGTATCCCGCCATACCCGCCGCGTTATGCCATGCTGATGCGGCAGATCCATGCGCTCCGCCATGCTGCGCAGCTACCTGACCCGCACGTTACTGGTGCTCGCCGGAATCGCGCTGATCGCTTCCGGATGGTGGTTGTATGACCTTGGCAGACTGCATGGCGCCGATGAACTGAGGTCCCTGCGGACGCGGCATGAGGTGCTGGAAAAGCGTTACGGCAAGGTGCTCGGGGATAACAGGGATTTGCGAGAAAAGGTCGCGATATTACAGCGTTCCAGCCAGATTGACCGGCAGGCAGCGCTGGGCGTAAAGGCTGATCTTGCGACGCTTGAGGAAGAATTGCAGGCAGCGCGCGAGGAGGTAGAGTTCTATCGTGGCATTGTCTCCCCCGGGGATGTCAAACCCGGTCTGCGGATACACCGCTTCCAGCTGGTCGCTGGTGCGGTGCCAGGAGAATACCGTTACGACCTGGTCTTGACGCAGTTGAAACACAATGATCACCCTGTCAGCGGGGTTGCGGAATGGAGAATTGCCGGTTCAACAAACGGGGAACCCGGTGATCTCGGTCTTGCCGACGTGACTCGCCCCCCGGTAATGCAGCTGAAGTTCAAGTTCCGCTACTTTCAGGATCTTGCCGGCACCTTGCATTTGCCGGATGGGTTCGAGGCGAAGAAAGTGGTCCTGAGTATCAGGCCCGAGGGTAAAGGCAATCCGCAGCCTGTCGAACAGGAATATGACTGGCCTGATCAAGGGTCCTAATGAGGGAGAGGCTATTATGCTGGGACAGGGCAAGAAATCGAAA
>JASFOC010000251.1:0-4595 GCA_050116715.1 Gammaproteobacteria bacterium | reverse complement strand
CGATGTCACGGGCCTTTGCCGATTGCAGGGCATCGAAAATGACCGAGGCCGAATCGGCACCCTGTGGCTGGGACACGACCGGAACCCCGTTGCGTTCACCCCAGGACTGCAGTTGCTCGACCGCGGCTGCGCGGAAAGTATCGCCGGCCGCCAGCATGACTTTCAGTCCCTGCTGCTTGAAACGGTGCGCCAGCTTGCCGATGGTGGTGGTCTTGCCGGCGCCGTTGATGCCGACCATGAGGATCACGAATGGTCGCTTGTCTTCCGGGATCACCAGCGGCTGGCTGCTGGGCGCCAGGATGGCCTGCATATGCCGGTGCAGCGAGGCCATCAATTCCTCGGCGTCGGCAAACTGGTTTAGCGAGATCTGCTCGGTCAGGCGGTCGATGATCTCACTGGTTGCATCGACGCCCACGTCCGCCACCAGCAGGGTGGTCTCGATTTCCTCCAGCAGACTGGCATCCAGCGCCTTGCTGCGCAGTACCAGGTCGACGATACCCTCGGTGAGGCTGTGGCGGGTACGGGACAGGCCGTCCCGCAGGCGCTTGAACAGTCCGGTCTTCTCCGGTTTGTCGGCCGCGGCCGAGGTCTTGTTTTTGCGGAACCCGAGCATGGAATCGATTGTCTCTGCAGGAATGGGAAATATTCAGCGCGATATCCTATCATCCCATACCCGTCGGGGTTAACCATCGATAATTTCTGGAGCAAAAGAATGCGAAGACTCACAGCAGTCATCCTCATGCTGGTCAGCCAGCTGGTACAGGCAGGCGGTGCAGTGCATGAATACCAGCTGGACAACGGCCTCAAGCTGATCGTCAAGGAGGACCACCGTGCGCCGGTCGTTGTCTCCCAGGTGTGGTACAAGGTCGGCGCCAGCTATGAGCACGATGGTATCACCGGCATTTCGCACGTGCTGGAGCACATGATGTTCAAGGGCACGGACAAGCACCCGGCGGGAGAGTTTTCGCGCATCATTGCCGAGAATGGCGGTAGCGAGAATGCCTTTACCGGGCAGGACTACACGGCCTACTTCCAGCGTCTCGAGAAGAGCCGCCTGCCGGTAAGCTTTGAACTGGAGGCCGACCGGATGCGCAACCTGCATCTGCTGGAAGAGGAATTCCGGAAGGAAATCAAGGTGGTTATGGAGGAGCGCCGGTTGCGCACCGAGGACAAGCCCACGGCGCTGACCTACGAGCAGTTCCAGGCCAGTGCCTTTATCAGCAGTTCCTCGCGCATCCCCACCATCGGCTGGATGAATGACCTGGAGAACCTGCAGCTCGCCGATCTGCAGGCCTGGTACGAGCGCTGGTATGCGCCCAATAACGCCGTGCTGGTTGTTGTCGGGGATGTCGAACCGGAGGCAGTGCTGAAACTGGCACGGCAGCATTTCGGATCGCTGCAGCCGGAAAAGATCGTGCCACCCAAGCCGCGGATCGAACCGGAGCAGCGCGGCAAGCGCAGCATCATCGTCAGGGCACCGGCCGAGGTGCCCTATATCCTTATGGGCTACAAGACACCGGTACTCAAGACTGCTGTGGAGGACTGGGAGCCCTACGCCCTGGAGGTGCTGGCCAGCATTCTCGATGGTGGCGACAGCTCCCGGCTGACCAGGGAACTGGTGCGCGGAAGTCAGATCGCCACCAGTGCGGGTGCGGGTTACGACCTGTATGAACGCCAGGAGGGGCTGTTCCTGTTCGATGGCACGCCGGCCGGCGAGCACTCGGTTGACGAGCTGCAGCAGGCATTGCAGCAGCAGGTACAGCGCCTGCAGGACAAGCCGGTCGAGCAGGACGAACTGCAGCGTGTCAAGTCGAAGGTCGTGGCTGACGCCATCTACGAGCTGGATTCCACGTTTTACCAGGCAATGAAGATCGGGCAGCTTGAGGCCGCCGGCCTCGACTGGCGCCTGGCCGATGAATACGTTGATCGCATCAATGCCGTTACTGCTGAGCAGGTACAAGCCGTTGCCCGCAAGTACCTGGTGGAGCAAAACCTGACCGTCGCCGTGCTGGATCCCCTGCCGATGCAGACCGGCCAGACGGCCGCTGCATTACCCGGAGGTGGCCATGTACACTAAAAACGGGACGGGCCCCCTGCGTTTTTGCCTGCTGCTGCTGGTGTCGCTGCTGCCGGTCGCTGCGGCACAGGCGATGCCGGCAATCCAGCACTGGGTGATGGACAACGGTGCGCGGGTTTATTTCGTTCCCGCACCGGAATTGCCCATGGTGGATGTCAATATAACCTTTGCAGCCGGCAGTGCGCGTGACGCCGGCCATCCCGGGCTGGCCAGCCTGACCAGCACCCTGCTGGACAAGGGCGCGGCTGGACTGAGTGCCGACGAAATTGCCGTGCGTGCTGAGTCGCTGGGCGCCCGCCTGGGCAGTAGTTCAGCGCGCGACATGGCGTCGGTGTCATTGCGCAGCCTGAGTGACAGTGCGCACCTGCAGCCAGGACTCGACCTGCTGCGGGATGTCGCCGGTTCGCCCGACTTCAACCGGGAGGATTTCGAGCGTGAGCGCGATCGCATGCTGGTGTCGTTGCGTCACGACGAACAATCCCCCTCGACGGTGGCTGAATATACCTTTTTCAAAACGGTTTATGGCGACCATCCCTACGGTTCCAGGCCTGAGGGTACCGAGGCCAGCCTGAAGGCGCTGACACTCAAGCAGGTCAGGGAGTTCTACCGGCGGTACTACGTTGCGGCCAATGCCGTTATCGGTATCGTCGGCGATATTGACCGCAGTGCTGCCGAGGCACTGGCGGCGCACGTGACCGCGAAACTGCAGCCAGGAGAGCGGGCCGCACCTGTCCCGCCGGTGGAACCATTGCATGACAGTGTCGAGCAGCGGATCTTCCATCCATCATCGCAGACCCACGTGCGCATGGGGGCCCCGGGTATGCGTCGCGGCGATCCCGACTACTTCCCGCTGTACGTGGGCAACCATGTCCTTGGCGGCGGCGGCCTGGTTTCGCGTCTCAACGAGGCTGTGCGCGAGCAGCGCGGCCTGTCGTACAGCGTGAACAGTTACTTCTCGCCCATGGAGCAGGATGGTCCTTACCTGTTCTCACTGCAGACACGCAATGATCAGGTGGACGAGGCGCTGGCGGTCATGCGCGAGACGCTGCAGGCGTATCTTGAGGATGGACCGACACAGGATGAGCTGACTGCCTCGGTGAATAATATTACCGGTGGCTTTCCACTGCTCATCGAAAACAATGCAAAGATACTCGGCTACATTGTCATGATCGGCTTTTATGACCTGCCGCTGGATTACCTCGAGACTTTCAACGACAAGGTCAGCGCAGTCAGCCGCGAACAGATCATGGATGCATACCGCCGCCGGGTGCACCCGGCAAACATGGCCACCATCATTGTCGGTGGGGAGCCAAGGGCCACGGCCCAGTAGCAGGCCCTTCCTGTACCTACACGGCCTGTCAGTATTTGCTGACAGGCCGTGCTGCATTATTGCGGCTGTTACGTCGCTGTCACCACAGTATTCTTCTCTACCAGGACACCCGGAAACGGGCCTTGGCAAGGATGCCTGCTTCAGCAGTTGCGGCTCGAGGTACGAGTCCTGCGAGCCACGGATCGCGGCTCGTGTTCAACCATCAAACAGGGAGGAGTTATGAATCTGCAAAGGAATGTTTTGAAACCGGCGGTGCACTGCCTGCTGGCCATACCCGCTGCACTGGCAATGAATGTTGTGCAGGCACAGACACTGATATCCGAAGTGCTCTATGACGCGGCCGGTACCGACAACGGTAACGTGTTTGTGGAACTGTTCGGTGCGCCCGGTGCCGTCCTCGATGGCCTGCTGCTGGAGGGTGTGAATGGTGCCGATGGCAACGTCTACAGCACGATCACCCTTAGCGGCGTGATACCGGCAGACGGCGTGTTCGTTATCGGGGACGACAGTGGTGACGGCTCTACGCTGGTCGGGAACGCTGACCTTGTGCTGAATGTCGATTTCCAGAACGGACCGGACTCGGTGGTGTTACGCGACAGCCATGGCGTGCTGGATGCTCTCGGCTACGGCGACTTTAGTGGTGGAGTGTTCGCAGGCGAGGGGAATGCCGCGGCGGATGTACCGGGTGGTTCGAGCCTGGCACGTGTCAACCCGTTGCTGGACAGCAATGATAACCTGGTGGATTTCATTTCGCTTGCCGTGCCCACGCCCGGCAGTGTTCCGGTCAGCGCGGTCCCGGTGCCGCCTGCGGTCATGCTGTTCCTTTCCGGCATGGCGGGTCTGGTCGGGGTGGCTCGGCGCCGCGCCGTTTCTGCCCGCTGCTGATGTTGACCTGGCAAGGCAAGGCCGGGATCATGCAGCTGCATGAAATCCCGTCAGACTGCCAATCAGGTACGCATCATTGCCGGAACCTGGCGTGGGAGACGGCTGTCTTTTGAACCGGTGCCGGGTCTGCGGCCGACCCCGGACCGGGTGCGGGAAACGCTGTTCAACTGGTTGATTCCCGTGGTTCGTGGCGCCCGCTGCCTGGATCTCTATGCAGGCAGCGGCGCGCTGGGGCTGGAAGCGGCTTCCCGGGGCGCCGCGGCAGTGGTTCTGGTCGACAGCGACCCGCAGGTCACAGCCGCA
>JASFOC010000250.1:0-4610 GCA_050116715.1 Gammaproteobacteria bacterium | reverse complement strand
CTCGGCGATCAGGTGGACCACCTTGTCGGTGTTGTCCATGTCCGCGGACAGCACTGCGGCCATGAACGCGGCCGGGTAATGTGCCTTCAGCCAGGCCGTCTGGTAGGAGACCAGCGCATAGGCTGCGGAGTGACTCTTGTTGAAACCATAGCCGGCGAACTTCTCCATCAGGTCGAAGATGCCTTCCGCGACCTTGGCGTCGACGTTACGCCTTGCCGCGCCCGCCATGAAGATGCTGCGCTGCTTGGCCATTTCCTCGGGTTTCTTCTTGCCCATCGCACGGCGCAGCATGTCGGCGCCGCCCAGCGTATAGCCGGCCAGCACCTGCGCGATCTGCATCACCTGCTCCTGGTACAGGATGATGCCGTAGGTTGGCTTCAGGATTGGCTCGAGGTCCGGATGCGGGTACTTGATGCTGGCCCCGTGCTTGCGCGCGATGAAGTCGTCCACCATGCCGGACTGCAGCGGTCCCGGGCGGAACAGCGCCACCAGCGCCACGATATCCTCGAAGGTATCCGGCTGCAGGCGCCGGATCAGGTCCTTCATGCCGCTGGATTCCAGCTGGAACACCGCGGTGGTCGCCGATGCCTTGAGCAGGTCGAAGCTTGCCTTGTCCTGCAGCGGAATGGCATTGATGTCCACCGGCGGCTCGCTGTCCGCGGCGCGCCGCGCGTTGATGGTCTTCAGGGCCCAGTCGATGATGGTCAGGGTGCGCAGCCCGAGAAAGTCGAACTTCACCAGGCCGACTGCCTCGACATCATCCTTGTCGAACTGGCTCACCAGCGCCTCGCCGCCCTGCTCGCAGTACAGCGGCGTGAAATCGGTCAGCTGCGACGGGGCGATCACCACACCGCCGGCATGCTTGCCGGCATTGCGTGCCAGGCCCTCCAGCGAGCGCGCCAGGTCAACGAGGCCGCGCACATCCTCGTCCTCGTCATACAGCTCGCTGAATGCAGGTTCCTGCTGCAGCGCCTTGTCCAGGGTGATACCGATTTCAAACGGGATCAGCTTGGCGATGCGATCGACGAAGCCATAGGGATGGCCAAGCACGCGCCCGACGTCGCGCACCACGGCCTTGGCCGCCATCGAACCGTAGGTAATGATTTGTGACACCTTGTCACGACCGTACTTTTCCGCGACGTACTCGATGACGCGATCGCGCCCCTCCATGCAGAAGTCGACATCGAAATCCGGCATGGAAACGCGCTCCGGATTGAGGAAGCGCTCAAACAGCAGGTCATAGCGCAACGGGTCGAGATCGGTGATCGTCAGCGCATAGGCGACCAGAGAACCGGCGCCCGAGCCACGCCCCGGGCCGACCGGGATCCCGTTGGCTTTTGCCCACTTGATGAAGTCTGCAACGATCAGGAAGTAACCGGGAAAGCCCATCCCGGTGATGACCTCGATCTCGATGCGCAGCCGCTCGGTGTAGCGCTCGCGGGTGGCCTGCAGGTCGCCGCAATCCGCCGCTGGCAGCTGTTTCAGCCGCAGCTCCAGACCCTCCTCGGCCTGCCGGGCGAAAAACCCGTCCAGGCTGGTGCCTGCGGGAACGGGGAAATCCGGCAGGTAGTTCTTGCCGAGTTCCAGTTCCAGATTGCAGCGTCGTGCGATCTCCAGCGTGTTTTCCAGCGCCTCGGGTATATCGCTGAACAGGGCCTGCATTTCCCCAGGGGTGCGCAAATATTGCTGCGCGGTGAATTCCTTGCTGCGGCGCGGGTCATCCAGCGTGCGCCCCTCGTTGATGCAGACGCGCGCCTCATGGGCATCAAAATCCGATTCCTCGAGAAAATGCACGTCATTGGTCGCCACCACCGGCACATCATGTGCGGTGGCGAGCGCGACGGCTGCATGCAGGTAATCCTCCTCGCCGCGGCGTCCCGTGCGCTGCAGTTCCAGGTAAAAACTGTCGGGAAACAGCCGGCACCATTCCGCCAGGGAACGCGCGGCAAGGTCGCGCTTGCCGGCAAGCAGTGACTGGCCGATGTCTCCGGCACGCCCCCCGGAAAGCGCGATCAGCCCGTCGCAACTGCCGGCCAGCCAGGCGCGCTCCAGCACCGGCAGGCCCCGGTGCTGACCTTCAAGGTAGGTCCGCGAAACCAGCCGCGTCAGGTTCAGATAGCCGGCATGCGACTTGCTCAACAGCACGAGCCGGAAAGGCTGCTTGCTGACAGCCGGGTCGGACACCCACAGGTCGACGCCCACAATTGGCTTGATGCCCTGCGCCATGGCGGCCCGGTAGAACTTCACCATGGAAAACAGGTTGCTCTGGTCGGTCACGGCAATCGCGGGCATGCCGGCGGCAGCCGCACTGCTGACCAGCGGCTTGATCCTGACGATACCGTTTACCAGCGAGTACTCGGTATGGACATGCAGGTGTACGAAGTTCGTTTCCATCATGAAGGTCGCCGCCGGATCAGCCACGCCGGCACGGCTCCGCAGGGTTTCTGAAACAACGCCAGGACAATCTCATAACCTCTTGGTTTATATAATAATATACAAGATTCCAGCGACGCGACGCCTGCCTCGGAAGGCCGCGCCGGAACGTGGTCGCATTCTACATGAATACGCCGTCATTACCCGCACCCGGCAACACCTGCAGACCCGCCGGACGCGTTCAAAAACCTGCCTGACCTGTCGATAATAACTGTGCTTTACAGAAAAATTCTGCCAGAGAATCAAATCATGGAATCATTTTTCAACAAGTACAGGGACGTACTTGAACCGGAGGATCTGCACAGTTTCTCCCGCAGCATGGCGGAACTGCACTGGCTGTTGCTGATACTGGTCCTGCTCTACTATTTTATCCCCATCCGCCCGATCAGCAACAGCGACGCCCTGATTGTCACCATGGTCTGTTACTCGCTCGCTGTCGTCGTACTCCGCTATCTCAGGCTCCCCGCCCGCGAGAGCCGCTGGAAGCTGGCCGTGGAAACCTGGACCATGATCGCTTTCATCTCCGTGACACTGTGGCATACCGGCCTGGTGGAAAGCCCGCTGCTGAATCTGTACCTGCTGGTGATCATCGCCTGCGCCTTGACGCTGGGAAAGGCCATGACCTTGCTGGAAGTCATGCTGATCGCAGCCAGCTACCTGTTCATGAGCCACGTGAACTACGGGGATGCGCTCTTCTCCCCGGAAACCTTCACCCTGCTGATGGCGAAGTTTTCACCCTTCCTGCTGGTGGCCTACGTCACTTCCATGCTGGCTTCGGACATTCAGACAGCCAAGACAAAAATCGCCGTACGCTCACAGATGGATGAACTGACCGGACTGCTGAACCTGAGAGCCTTCAACCTGCTCTTCGAAAAGGAGCTCGCAAAGACCGCACGCAGCAACATTCCCTTTGCCATTCTCATGATTGACGTTGACCATCTCAAGAAGATCAATGACCGCTACGGCCACGTCACGGGAAGCCGGCTGTTACAGAGCGTCGCCGGCGCAATCAGCACCTGTGTCAGGTCAGCGGATGTGCTGGCGCGCTATGGCGGCGATGAATTCGTAATCCTGCTGGCGAATAGCAGCGCCACGCAAGCCCGTGTCGCAGCAGGACGCATACGTGCTGCGGTCAGCAAGACATCATTTGAATACAAGGGTGAAGCCATCCATACCAGTGTGAGCATCGGCATCGCGAGTTTTCCGGAAGGCGTCAGGCGCGCAGAGGAAGTCCTCGACAAGGCGGACATTGCCCTTTATAACAGCAAGCGCAGTGGTCGCGACCGCGTCAGTTACTACGACATCGAACTCGAGACCGTTGCCGCGATTGCCTAGACCCGGCGTTGCACAATCCGCCTGACCGGTGCGAAGCTGCGCCGGTGTACCGGCAGGACCCCCAGCCTGTCCAGCGCATCGAGGTGCGCCTTGCTTGGATAACCCTTGTGGCTGGCAAAGCCGTAACCCGGATAATCCGCATCCAGTGCCAGCATTTCCCTGTCCCGGGTCACCTTGGCCAGGATCGATGCGGCGCTGATAGCAGCGACCAGGCTGTCCCCCCTGACGATGGCCCGCACCGGGCAATCAAGCTCCGGGCAGCGGTTGCCGTCGATCAGCACATGCTCCGCTGCCGGTTCGAGCGCGGCGACGGCACGCTGCATCGCCAGCATGGTTGCCTGCAGGATATTGATCGTGTCGATTTCCGCCACGCTGGCCGATCCCGTCGCCCATGCCAGGGCCCTGTCGCAGATCTGCTCATAGAGATGGTCGCGCCTGGCGGCAGAGAGTATTTTGGAATCCCGCAGCCCGTCAATGGGCCTGTCAGGATGCAGAATCACGGCGCCGGCTACCACCGGGCCGGCCAGCGGCCCCCTGCCGGCTTCATCGACACCTGCCACACGCCCCGCCGGCCATGCCGCTTCAACCGCCATGGGTTTCCCGCCAGCCGCTCATCTGCAGCACGATATCGGCCGCCTGGTGGCTTGCATCCCGGCGCAGGTCTGCATGAATCTGCGCAAAGACCGAGACCAGTTCCCGTGCCCGTGCAGGGTTCTCGACCAGGGCAAGCACTTCGCGTCCGAGGTTTTCGGGAGTTACTTCATCCTGTATCAGTTCGCGGACCAGCGGCCGTCCGGCCAGCAGGTTGGGCAAGGCAAAGTAACGGCTTTTTACCAGCAGTC
>JASFOC010000249.1:0-4612 GCA_050116715.1 Gammaproteobacteria bacterium | reverse complement strand
CTGGCCACCGAATGTCAGCTGGCGGATGTTTTTCAGGTGCGTTTCCTGCGGGAATGCCGGTGCATCTCCCGGGGGCGTGGCTGCCTCAGCGGCCACAAGCCACCTGCTGCACGACAGCAGCAGGATGATCAAAATTGCGGAACTCAACTTGCCGATCATAATCAGCCCCCCACGCTTTAAGCGCACTCCTGTCTTCTCTAGCAGACGACGCAAGATAACATGGCCACGGAAACCACGGAAAAACACGGAAAAAAAACATCCATGAACAATTATTCCGTATCCTTCCGTGGATCCCGTGGCCATCGAGAAATACTAGCGCTGCATCACCCGGGCAGTGGCCCGGTACTCGATGGCATCACGCGTATACTGGATCTCGACTGCATCATCCGGCGCAAGTCCCTGCAACACCCCGGTATAGTCACGCAGGTTGTGTACCGGGGTGCCGTTTACCGCGGCAATGATATCACCGGGTCTGAGCCCCGCCTGCGCGGCCGGGGTCCCGGTTCGCACCCCGGCAATCCGCACCCCGTCTCCACCGGCAGCATAGTCCGGCACGATACCCAGGCTCACACGCCGTTTGCCCTGCATGGCCGGCGTGGCGAGGATCTGTTGTGACTTGCCTGTGGTGGAATTCAGGGCCTCCGGCCGCGCGGCCAGGTACGTCGTGATTTCACCCAGCACCCGCGCCGCCTTTACCAGGCCGCCCGTATCGATCCTGTCCACGGTATCAGTGGGCCGGTGGAAGTCCGGGTGCGCACCGGCGAACAACTGCACGGCAGGTATCCCGGCCTCGATGAAGCTGGTCTGGTCACTGGAACCGATGTCATCGTCAACCGGCTTTACCTGGACCCCGGTCACATATCCAGCCCCGCGCAGGATATGCACCCACTCTTCTGCGGTGCCCGCACCGAGCATCAGCAGGGGTCGCTCGCCGAGTCGACCCACACTGTCCAGGTTGACCATGGCAAGCAGGTGCTCGGGCGGATAACGCGTGGCGTTCTGGAGGTAATGTTTCGAGCCCAGGCGCCCCGCCTCCTCTCCCGTGAAGGCAATGAACACGATGCTGCGTGGCTGCGGCCTGCCTGCCAGCACCCGTGCCATCTCCAGCAGTACGGCCACCCCACTGGCATTGTCATCAGCGCCGGGATGAATCCGGCCCGCGGCAGCGGCAGGGGCGCCGTACTCGCCGCGGCCGAGGTGATCATAGTGCGCCCCGAGCACCAGGCTTTCGCCGGCCCGGGCGGGATCGCTACCGGGCAGGACACCGATAACATTGCTCAGGGTGACCGCCTCACCGAGTTCCGGAACCTGTGCCTGCCATGTCTGCAACCAGGCATCTGCGCCAGCCGCGCCGGGCTGCAGACCTGCCGCACGCATTTGTCCGGCGATGTAGCGCGCGGCGGCATCCAGTCCCGGCGTACCCAGGCCCCTGCCTTCCAGGGAGACATCGGCCAGCACGGTGATATCGTGCTGCATGCGTTCCACGGAAAACTTCACCGCGGGGGCCACCAGGGGCGTGCGCGGTGCCAGCCGCATGGTCCCGGGGGGCACCGGCATGCCAGCGTCCTGCCGCACCGCGACCGACAGCGGCGAGTGCACCACCGGCCACTGCCCTTTCAGCACATTGTCCGGCGCCTCCCCGCTAAAGGCGAGGTAACTGTACTTGCCGTAATGCGGCAGCTTGCGACCCAGGCCGGGCAGTGCTGTGGCTTGCCCGGCCGCCAGCAGGCCAAGCGCCTCCCCGGGATTCCCCGAATGCCGCCCCATGACGACGATGGCATGGTCAGCCTTGTTCAGGCTTGTGCCGTTGATCCGCACGGCATTTCCCTGGTCTGCAAAGTCATGGTCCGCAAGCGCCTGCTCCAGCAGCGGTCGAAACCGGTTATGCCAGCCAAACAGCCACACACTGCGATCATCGGGCAGTTGCTCCAGTTCGCCGTCGGCAACCACCTCGACGCGTTCCGGCTGGTCTGCCTGCCAGGCATGCGCCAGGGTTGCATAGGCCGACCTGAGCTGCGCCGGTGCTGCATCCGGCAGCACGATCAGCAGTTGCCCGGCACCCAGGGCCTGACTGATGGCCGGCGGGATCTCGTTGCGGTCCAGGCGCCGGAACACATCGAACTGCGGATCGACAGCAAGCTGCAGCGGCCGTGCGGGCAGCGCCAGTTCCAGCGCCGTACGCCTGGAAGCAACACTCACCACGGTTTGCCAGGCCTGCTCCCTGCCTTCCAGGCGGATGGCAAGTGGCACCTGCAGCGTATAGGGAGCCGCGTCCTGTACCTGCTCGATCATTGCCGTCAACAGGTAGCCGTCATCCTGTGGCCGTGCCTGTGCCTGCGAAACCCGCAGGGACGGCGCACCGGGGCGCTGCACCCACTGTGCAAAAAAATCAGCCAGCGACTGCCCGGCAGCCTCGCTGAACGCACGCTCCACCGCCTTGAAACCGGTGACCTGAAAGCGGTTCTGCCGGTAGAGTGTTTGCAGACCCCGGGTGAAGCGCTCATCCCCCAGCTCGAGGCGCAGCATGTGGAACAGCATCAGCGTCTTGCCATAACCCACGGCCTCGGTCACGGCACTGTGGCGGCTGCGGAATGCGGTCAGGGGAAAGTCCTGCTGTTGCCGGACATAATCCGTGTATTTCTGCAGGGTATTGCGCCGGTATTCGACACCCTGCCCGCGCTGTTCCTTGATCAGGTGATCGGCCAGGTAGCTGGTCAGGCCCTCGGCCCAGTTGCCGCTCTGATAATCGACGTAGACGCTGTTCCCCCACCAGTTATGCAGGATCTCGTGCGGATACGACGAATGCAGGATAAACGGAAAGCGGATGACCTTCGGACCCAGCAGGGTGAATGACGGCATGCCGTAGCCCGTCTCCCAGAAGTTCTCCACGAGGGCAAATTTCTCGTAGGGATACGGTCCGATCAGTTCGCTGTAGAGCCTGACATAGTCCGCGGTTGCATCCAGGTACTGCTGCGCCAGCGCCGGGTCCGGCTGGCGCAGCAGCACCATTGCCTGCACCCCGTCGGCCGCCCGGATGTACTCGGAGAATTGTCCTGCGATCAGGTAGATCTCCTGCTGGGGCAAATTGCAGCGCCACCGTTCCCGGACCTGCTGCTCGCCGGCCTCGCGTGCCAGGCGTTCTCCCTGGCTCATGCCGTACCAGCCTTGCGGCAGCTGCAGGGAGAGGTCGAAGGTCAGCAATTCATCCCCGAAACGCGGGTACCAGAAACTGCTGCCTGAGAGGAACACGCCCTGCGGCGTGATGGTGCCGGCCGTCTCGCGGAAGCCGCGCGCATACGCCGCGCCGGACTGCTGCAGCGCATGCTGGATGCGGCCCTGGTAGCTCAGGGTGAAGCGGGTCTGCCCGGCAGGCAGATCAACCCGGTAACGCAGCGCCTCAGGATAAGCCGGCCCGCCGGCAGCATTCGCCTCTGGTGTATCGGCTGCAGTTTCACCCCCGATCGCCGTCAGCCCCGCGCCACGGCCCAGGATTGCGGGCGTCAGTGCGGGGTGCAGGCGGAATTCCAGTACCCGGTTCCCGGCGGCCGGGAGGGTAATGGTGTCGGTGACGTCGATATAACCGCGGCCGGGCTCGACTCGCACCTCGAGGGCATGATGCACTGCTGCAGCGGCCTGCACTGGCAGCCACAGCAGGCACACCAGCCAGAATCTGCCACGGATATGCGACATGAGGGCAGCTATCAGACGATGAACAGGCATGGTATTTTTTTCGATACACAGCAGCCGGCAATTTGTTGCGCGGACCCGCCTATGCTCCCGGAATATGCAACTACAGACAACCCGTCCCGGTTGGAGTTTCAGACGCCGGGCATTTCCATGTAGCATCCAGGATCCCGGTTCTGCCGATACAGCAAGGACACGGGCGAGATGCAGTGTCCTGCATCTGCAGCATGCTGCATCCAGGCCGTCAGGCACACGGGTTCGCCGGCTCGCCGTGCCTGATTCAGAGGCAGACCGGTTCCGTTAGAATCAGGCCCTGATCGGACCTGCAGCTGAGGAGACCGGAATGAACACAGCCAGCAAACACCCCGCAGGGTTTCGCCTGCCGATCCTGCAGGGTATATTGCCCGTCAAGGCATCGCAGATTTCGGTCGAACTCCTTGCCGGCCTCACCCTGGCGGCACTGGCTATCCCGGAGGTGATGGGCTACACCAGGATTTCCGGCACCCCGGTGATCACGGGGCTCTATACCATCCTCATTCCCATGGCCCTGTTCGCCCTGTTCGGCTCCTCGCGGCACCTCGTGGTGGGGGCGGATTCGGCGACGGCAGCGATTCTCGCGGCAGGCCTGGTGGGAATCGCTGCCACCGGCTCGGACGAGTACGTGGCACTGGCGGCAGTGCTGGCGATCATGGCCGCAGGTTTACTCATTCTCGCGCGTCTCATCGGCCTGGGCTTCATGGCGGACTTCCTTTCCCGCACGGTGCTGGTGGGCTTCCTGACCGGCGTTGGCATCCAGGTCGCACTTGGCGAGATCTCCGGCATGCTCGGACTCAAGGGTGGCGGGCACGGCACCCTGCAGAAGATCTGGAACGATATCCAGCAGATCGAGCAGGTCAACTTCCATGCACTGGCCATCGCAGTGAGCGTA
>JASFOC010000248.1:0-4652 GCA_050116715.1 Gammaproteobacteria bacterium | reverse complement strand
GGCTTGAGATGACCAATGAGCGCAACGGCAAGGGCGAAGACGGGAAACTGCTCTATTGTTCTTTCTGTGGCAAAAGCCAGCATGAAGTCCGCAAACTGATTGCCGGTCCCTCGGTCTTCGTATGCGACGAGTGTGTAGAACTCTGCAACGATATCATTCGGGAAGAGATGCAGGAAAAATCCGCCTCGGGTGGAGAGAAGCTTCCCAAGCCGCATGAAATTAATGACGTTCTCAACGAATATGTCATTGGCCAGACACGCGCCAAGAAGGTGCTTGCAGTTGCGGTTTACAACCACTACAAGCGCCTGGACGCGAAGACCAGGAAGGATGACGTCGAACTTTCCAAGAGCAACATCCTGCTGATCGGCCCGACCGGTTCGGGCAAGACGCTGCTGGCCGAGACTCTGGCACGTCTGCTCGATGTACCCTTCACGATCGCGGATGCGACGACCCTCACCGAGGCAGGCTATGTCGGCGAGGATGTAGAGAACATCATCCAGAAGCTGCTGCAGAAATGTGACTACGATGTCGAGAAGGCCCAGACAGGCATCGTGTACATCGATGAAATCGACAAGATATCGAGAAAGTCCGATAACCCTTCCATTACCCGGGATGTATCCGGCGAGGGCGTACAGCAGGCGCTGCTGAAACTGATTGAAGGCACCGTCGCCTCGGTACCCCCGCAGGGTGGCCGCAAGCATCCCCAGCAGGAATTCCTGCAGGTGGACACCTCCAGTATCCTGTTCATCGTGGGTGGCGCATTCGCCGGTCTCGACAAGATCATTCGCGGCCGTTCGGAAAAGGGGGGTATTGGCTTCGCGGCCGAGGTCAAGAGCAAGGCCGAGGAAGTCAGCCTGGGAGAAATCCTTTACGAGGTCGAACCCGAAGATCTGATCAAGTATGGTCTGATACCCGAGTTCGTCGGTCGTCTGCCTGTTGTCGCGACCCTTGAAGAACTCGACGAGGATGCACTGGTGCAGATACTGACCGAGCCCAAGAATGCCCTCACCAAGCAGTATGAAAAACTTTTCGAGATGGAAGGTTGTGAAATTGAATTTCGCGAGGAAGCACTGAGGGCCGTGGCGCGCAAGGCGATGGCGCGCAAGACCGGTGCCCGTGGTTTGCGCACCATACTCGAGCAGATACTGCTCGATACCATGTATGACCTGCCGTCACTGGAAAACGTCAGAAAAGTGGTCATCGACGAGAATGTTATTGTCGGTAGCGCCGAACCGTACATGATCTTCGACACCCCGGAACCCATCGCGGCGTCCGAATAAGTTCCTCATATCCATAACAATTAACTGGTTATTTTTGTTATTTGTTCTTTGTAACGTGCCAGGCGGCATGTTCCTTGCTTATTATTAAATGTCCGTCAAGAATATGGTTGAAGAACCACAAAGCTGCCCCATATTAAGATACTCATGGTTGCAGTTCTGACCATCAGGCTATCGACGGGCAAGCACCGGGCTGGTAACTGTTGCGACGGATTTCTGGCGTAGAGCCACTGACAACCCGGACTAATCAGACTTAATCAGGATGGATGGGCATTAACATGACAGACCAACCCACAAATGCAATACCGGTCTTGCCGCTACGGGATGTGGTCGTATATCCCCACATGGTCATTCCGCTGTTCGTTGGACGTGAAAAATCCATCAATGCGCTGGATACCGCCATGCAGGAAGACAAGAAAATCCTGCTGGTGGCGCAAAAGAACGCTGAAATCGATGATCCTGGCGTCGATGACATCCACGAAATCGGTACCCTGTCGACGATCCTCCAGTTGCTCAAGCTGCCGGATGGTACGGTAAAGGTCCTGGTCGAGGGTGCCGAACGGGTGCGCATCACGGGCTATGAAAACACCGACGCCTTCTTCACTGCGAACATTGAACCCATGGCACCGGAGGCCGAGCAGGATGTAAAGGAACTCGAGGTGCTTACCCGCTCCCTGCTGGCCATTTTCGACCAGTACGTGAAGCTCAACAAGAAAGTGCCTCCGGAGATTCTGACCTCGCTGTCAGGTATCGACGAGGCGGGCCGGCTGGCGGATACCATTGCCGCGCACATGTCGCTGAAGCTCGACGAAAAGCAGAAGATCCTGGAGATCGAGAACGCCAGGGTGCGTATCGAACGCCTGATGGTCCTGATCGAGGGCGAGATCGATATCATGCAGATCGAGAAGCGTATTCGTGGCCGCGTGAAGCAGCAGATGGAAAAGAGCCAGCGCGAGTACTACCTGAACGAGCAGATGAAGGCCATTCAGAAGGAACTCGGCGATATGGAAGACACGCCGAACGAACTCGAGGATCTGGAGCAGAAGATCAACAAGGCCGGCATGAGCAAGGAGGCCAGGGAGAAGGCGACTTCCGAACTCAACAAGCTGAAGATGATGTCACCGATGTCCGCGGAGGCCACGGTTGTCCGCAACTACATCGACTGGCTGGTCAGCGTTCCCTGGAAGAAGCGTTCCAAGATCCGCAACGACCTGGCACTCGCCGAAAACGTGCTGGAAGAAGACCACTACGGACTGGAAAAGGTCAAGGAGCGCATCCTCGAATACCTGGCCGTACAGCAGCGCGTCAAGAAACTGAAAGGCCCGATCCTCTGCCTGGTCGGACCGCCCGGCGTCGGCAAGACCTCGCTGGGACGCTCGATTGCACGTGCAACCGGACGTGATTTCACGCGCATGTCACTGGGTGGTGTGCGTGACGAGGCGGAAATTCGCGGCCACCGGCGCACCTATATCGGGTCTCTGCCAGGCAAGATCATCCAGAACCTGGCCAAGCTGTCGGTAAGAAATCCGCTGTTCCTGCTCGATGAACTTGACAAGATGTCCATGGATTTTCGTGGCGATCCGTCATCGGCACTGCTGGAGGTGCTGGACCCGGAACAGAACCATGCCTTCAGCGACCATTACCTCGAGGTGGATTTCGACCTCTCCGATGTCATGTTCGTAGCAACCGCAAACACCATGAACATTCCGGCGCCATTGCTGGACCGCATGGAGGTGATTCGTATTCCGGGTTACACGGAAGACGAGAAGATCAATATCGCCATGCGCTACCTGATGCCGAAACAGATCGAGAACAATGGGCTCGAACCTGAAGAAATCAGCATCAGCGAGAATGCCATTCGGGATATCGTACGCTACTACACCCGCGAGGCCGGCGTTCGCAACCTCGAGCGCGAGGTCTCCAAGATCTGCCGCAAGGTAGTCAAGGAACTGGTACTGCGCAGCAAGGGCAAGAAAATCACCGTCACCCCGAGAAATCTCGAGAAGTACCTCGGTGTGAGGCGTTTCCGCTATGGCCGTGCCGAGGAGTATGACCAGGTCGGACAGGTAACGGGCCTCGCTTGGACTGAGGTTGGCGGAGAACTGCTGACGATCGAGTCAGCCATCGTGCCCGGCAAGGGCAAGATGATCCATACAGGTCAGCTTGGCGACGTGATGCAGGAATCCATCCATGCGGCGACCACTGTCGTTCGCAGCCGGGCGGAACTGCTGGGCATCGATCCTGAGTTCTATCAGAAGTACGATATCCACATTCACGTCCCGGAAGGTGCCACGCCCAAGGATGGTCCCAGTGCGGGTGTTGGCATGTGTACTGCGCTGGTATCCGCCCTCACCGACATTCCGGTACGCGCAGATGTTGCCATGACGGGTGAAATTACCCTGCGCGGCGAAGTGCTGCCGATCGGTGGACTCAAGGAGAAACTGCTGGCGGCACACCGGGGTGGCATCACAACCGTCCTGATTCCGGAGGAAAACCGTAAGGATCTCGCGGACATGCCACGGAACGTAAAGGACAAGCTGGATATCCGGCCGGTCAGATGGATCGATGAAGTGCTGCAGGTTGCTCTGCTGCACCAGCCCGAGCCGCACAAATCCGGCGAGCCCAAGGAACCCGAGGCAAAGACCGTCAAACCCAAGGTCGGTGCCAAACCAAAGCCCCTGAGATCGCACTAAGCCAGCAGCAAACGACTGGGAACCCGCCGGTGTCTGCCAGAACGCAGCAACGGCGGGTTTTTTGCGTCGGGCAACTGTGTTTTAATACCCGCACTCCGCGACCCGGCAATCTCGCCGCATCATGGGGCCGGCTTGCAACAACCTGCGACCGGGGCATTTTTTAAGATGCAAAAAAAGCATAACTTACAGAGGGTGATACCATATGAATAAATCCGAACTGATCGATGCCGTCGCAAGCGAAACAGACCTTTCCAGGGCAGATGCCAGCCGTGCAACCGACGCCGTGCTTGACAGCATCATTGCTGCACTGGGCAAGGGAGATCAGGTTGCGCTGGCTGGCTTCGGTACTTTTTCGGTTCGTGAGCGCGCCGCCAGGTCCGGTCGCAATCCACAGACCGGTGAAACCATCCAGATCAAGGCATCGAAATCTCCCGGTTTCAAGGCTGGCAAAGCCTTCAAGGATGCCGTAAACTAGCGCGCCTTTCGGGTGCTTAGCTCAGCTGGGAGAGCGTCGCCCTTACAAGGCGAATGTCGGGGGTTCGATCCCCTCAGCACCCACCACGGTTCTGGAGTGGTAGTTCAGTTGGTTAGAATACCGGCCTGTCACGCCGGGGGTCGCGGGTTCGAGTCCCGTCCACTCCGCCATATCGGACAGTGAAAGGGCGCCCTGCAGGGTGCCCTT
>JASFOC010000247.1:0-4666 GCA_050116715.1 Gammaproteobacteria bacterium | reverse complement strand
GCCAGCAGCTCGATGACTGCCAGGTTCCCCTGATCCAGTGCCGGGTTTACGCTGCTGACTGAGGGTGTGGCGATGAGATCCGAAATCATGTCCAGCAGTGCGGGAATCCTGCTCATCAGTCTTTCCTATGGTGCCGGGCTGGGCCCTGCTTCTGCTACAGACGCTGGAATATAGCGCAGCAGGCAGCCTGTTTATACAAACAGCGGTATTGCTCAGGAAGATACCACGACCAGGCGTGGTGCAACGGCATGCACGAAATTGCCCAGTGGTGCCGGAGTTGCATAGGCATGGCCCTGGGCATAGTTGATGCCTATCTTGCGAAGTTCGTCTGCAATATCCAGTGACTCGACAAACTCGGCAATGGTTTCCTTGCCGAGCAGTTGGCCGAGTTCATTGAATGACCGCACCATTGCATAGTCGACCGGGTCGGCAAGGATGTCGCGGACAAACGTGCCGTCAATCTTGAGGAAATCAATGGGCAGCTTCTTGAGGTAGGTGAAAGTCGACAGGCCGCTGCCAAACTTGTCCAGCGAGAAGCGGAAGCCGCAGCCGCGCAGGGTAAGCATGAAATTTGTCGTTGACGGAAGGCTGGCGATCACTTTTGACTCCGTAATCTCGAAGATGACATGTTCCGGAGCGACGCCGGCGTGTTCAGTCCGGTCGATGATGAATTTCAGCATGTCAGGACTGCGCAATGTCTGTGCCGACAGATTAACGGTAATTACCGGTGGCGGGTGTGCCGCGTCGACATGCTGTGCCAGCCACTCCATCACGCGGGAGATGACCCAGCGATCAAGGTGAACCGCCATGTTGTATTTTTCGGCCGCCGGAAGAAACGTGCCGGGTCTTGTCAGCGTCCCGTCCTCGTCAATCATGCGCAGCAGGATTTCGATGTGCCTCCCCCGGTTGCTACCCCCCGCACAGGGAACGATCGGCTGGTAGTAGAGCGTGAAACGGTCATCAGCCAAAGCCTGTTTCAGCCTTGAGGCCCACTGCATTTCACCCTGATGCTGTTGTATGCGACGGTCGCCGAGGTGTGCGATCTGCACCCGGTTGCGTCCGGATTCCTTGGCGATATAACAGGCTGCGTCTGCGGCACACATGACGCTGGCGATGCCACTGGTATTCTCGTCTATCATGACCACGCCGATGCTGACCCCAGGGCTGAAGGTTTTCTCACCCCGGGTGTACTGAAACCCGTCGAGCATTTTCTGTATCCTGGCGGCAAGTTCAACGGCCTTGCCGAGCGGGCAGTTCTCCAGCAGTAGCCCGAATTCATCCCCCCCCAGGCGTCCCAGTGTGTCACGTTGCCGGATCGCTCCGAGCAGCAAACGGGTAACCTGTTCCAGCAGTTCATCACCGGCCGCGTGACTGCAACTGTCATTGACGAGCTTGAATTGGTCCAGGTCCATATACAGCAGTGCATGTGTTGCCGGTTTTATCCTGGTGTGCCGGACCAGTCGGTCGAGGCGGGATTCGAACTCGCGCCTGTTGATCAGGCCTGTAAGTGGATCGTATGAGCAGTGATATGCCAGCTGGCGATTCCTTTCAGACAGCTGCAGGAAAACGAAACGGACACCTGCACCTGTCAGTGTCAGCATGACAAGTGCAATGCCCGGGAGGATATTCCGCAGAAATGTGTTCTGTTGCCGGCTGGCATCCAGTACCCGCATTGTGCGGGAACGCTGAATATCTGCGAGGCGGTCCAGCGATGAAAACATGGTTTCCATGTTTGCAGCGATGTCTCGCATGGCAGCCGTGACAACGCTGGCCGGGGCGGCATTCATGATCAGCTTCGCGGCGTTCTCGAAATATGGCTCGAAAAACCTGGCCTGCTGCTGCAGTTGCGTGTGTACTGCAGCTTCCTCTCCGAGTGTTCCCCGGCTGGCCAGCCGGCTGGCCGCTGCAAGATAATTTTCAGAATCATCGCTGAACCGACGGTAGTAGGTGTTGCGCTCAGCCACGGTGTCTGCCTGCAGCATATGCTGGAGACTGGCTGTTTTCTGCCAGAGTGCATTGCGCATGCTGGTGATGGCTGCTGTTTTCTGGCTGGTCGCCTCAAACAGGTTTTGCATGCCCCGGTGCTGGGCCCCGTTTTGTACCAGCGGGATGCTGATTAACAGGACCAGCAGGGCAACCACACCCAGCGATATCGAGGTTAGCAATATCTGGCCCCTGTCTTTCCCTGAGTGGGGCAACTGGCCCCGGCCGGGTTCGCTAGGCGACGAAGGCATCTTGCCGTCTGTGGATTATCTGGAGACTCATCAGACAAACCATCGGCATGGGGGGGGTGTACTTGATGGCGGGCGGGCCTGGCTGGATAGATTCGCGGGCAGCCGGGCAGCCGGGCAGCCGGGCTGCGGGCTGCGGGCAAGTTCGCGCATTCCGGGAGGTCCGGATTGCAGGAACAGGCTTGCGCCAGGTTCAGGTTATAAAATACAACCGGTCGTGTTCCCGGTATGGTAGTCGGGGGTGCCGCAGCGCAGATTCGATGGCCATGCCTCGTGAATCTTCTGTGGGGGGGCAAGTTGCAACTGGCTCATGATGGTGATGAATTCATCACGACTGATGCCCTTGTGAATGCGCGGATTGTTCAGACGTTCTTCCGCGATGGTCGAATGGGTCCTGCCGTTGTAATCATGTCCCGGATAGACGCGGGTCTCTCCTGGCAGGGCAAACAGTTGCCGGGTAATGGAATCATACAGGGTGCCGGCATCACCGGACTGGAAGTCGGTACGGCCGCAGCCCTGTATCAACAGGGTGTCTCCGGTGAAAACTGCCCCGTCGATCAGGTAGCTGACATCGCCGTCGGTGTGACCGGGCGTATGCATGATGTGAATCTTTTCGGTGCCCAGCGGAACAAAATCACCATCCTTGACCAGGACATCGGCGCATTTGGAACGGCTGTTCTCATGGACCAGAACGATGGAATTCAGGATGTTCCGGATCGCACCTGCCCCCGTGATATGGTCGGCATGAATATGTGTTTCCAGCGTGTACTTCAGCTTCAGCCCCAATTGCCGGACCAGCCGGATATCCCGGCCGACCTGCTGCCGGACCGGATCAATCAGCGCGGCTTCCTGGCTGCGGGGGTCCCATACAAGGTAAGAGTAGGTCGAGCTGTCTGGGTCGAAGAGCTGCCGGGTTTCCATTGCACCATCCATCATGTTGGGCCACTGCAGTCGGGAACGCTTTGCAGGGAAACTGCGCCCATCCGGACGTGCAGCACACCCACTCTATCCCCGAATTTAACTAATTAAGAATACGCTAATATACTAGACCGGATTTGACCATTGTCAAGTTTTTCTTCCGCTGGATTCGCTCATTAACAGACTGAAACTGGTGAATTTATGGGGATGCTGATGTGCCGGATTTCTGGCGCTGTCGTTACTTCAGACAAAACATGTTGTTAGTGACCCCGGCTGATCCGGTACGCAGGATCCGTGACGGTTAAGGATGTCAGTAAAGATGGTTCAGGACTGCAGGGGCACTCTGTACAATAGCCAGCCTACGGTATTTTCGCGGCTGCTTGCCGGGCGCCGCCACTGGAGACAGACATGAGTCACAAGCTGAATCGCTACAGTTCCCGTATCACACAACCCAAATCACAGGGGGCTTCCCAGGCCATGCTTTATGGCACGGGCCTCACGGACGAGGATATGAACAAGGCGCAGGTCGGCATATCGAGTGTCTGGTACGAGGGCAATACCTGCAATATGCATCTCAATGACCTGGCCGCAAAAGTGCGTGAGGGCGTGCGTGCTGCAGGTCTGGTCGGCATGCGCTTCAACACCATCGGGGTGAGTGACGGCATTTCCATGGGTACAGACGGCATGAGCTACTCGCTACAGTCACGCGACCTGATCGCGGACTCGATCGAGACCGTCATGTCGGCGCAGTGGTACGACGCAAATATCTCGCTGCCAGGCTGCGACAAGAACATGCCCGGTTGCCTGATCGCCATGGGCCGGCTGAACCGACCTGCGCTGATGGTCTACGGCGGCACCATCAAGCCGGGGCATTATCATGAACAGACGCTGGATATCGTGTCGGCGTTCCAGAGTTATGGCGCGTTCATCGCCGGCAAGATCGACGAGGAAACACGCCACGGCATCGTCAACCACGCCTGCCCCGGGGCGGGCGCCTGTGGCGGCATGTACACGGCAAATACCATGGCCTCGGCGATCGAGGCACTGGGCATGTCGCTGCCCTACAGTTCGTCCACGCCGGCGGTGGACCCGGCCAAGCTGGAAGAATGCTTCAATGCCGGCAAGGCGATCCGCAACCTGCTGGAAAAGGACATCAAGCCGCGCGATATCATGACGCGCGAGGCATTCGAGAATGCCCTCGTCATCATCATGGCCCTGGGTGGTTCGACCAATGCCGTACTGCACCTGATTGCCATGGCGCGTGCAGTCGATGTGCCGCTGGGTATTGATGATTTCCAGGCAGTCAGCAACCGCGTTCCGTTCCTCGCCGATCTCAAGCCAAGTGGTAAATATGTCATGGAGGACCTGCACAACGTGGGCGGTATCCCGGCCGTGATGAAGTACCTGCTGGACGCGGGGCTGATGACGGGCGACTGCCTGACGGTGACTGGCAAAACACTGTCCGAGAACCTGCAGGCACTGCCGGGTCTGACGGCGGGGCAGGAGGTCTTTCACCC
>JASFOC010000246.1:0-4698 GCA_050116715.1 Gammaproteobacteria bacterium | reverse complement strand
GGCGCCTGAAGGCGCTGTTGTATGCACACGAAAATCAGCAGCTTACGAAACATTTTGATTGGCATAAGGCTTGCACTTAAACAGGTCAGTATTTTTAGCGAGTACCACCATGAAAAAACTGACCGAGGATTTGAAGCGCATGCTGGCTGGTCTTGCCAGTCAGGATGCCGGTGATTACCTCTCGATGGACGAGAAGCTGCAGCGAATCGGGCGGCACGCCGGGTTGGATACGCGTCACGCTGAACAGCCTGCGGTGCCGCAGCCAACCGGCGCGAACCGTCGCATCGCCGTCGTGATTAACAAGGGGTCTACGGATGCGGCCTTCAGTCATGCGCTGCAGGCCTGCCAGCGGCTCGATGCGAAGCTGGATCTGTTGCTGCTCGGCCCGGTCAGCCGGGAACGGGTGGCGCAACTGGAAGCCGCGCTACGGCGTGCCCGTGTGGCATTCCAGTCAGTCTATATGAACGGCCCTGTTGCCAAGGGGATTGCTGACTACACGAAGCGGCACTTCTCGCTGATCTACCTGGTGGCCGCTGAGGATGATCCGGACATCGCCGGGATGCTCGAGGAAGCGCAACCGGCACGCCGTGGGTACCTGCCGGTGCCGCTGGTGTTGACAGGGGGCCGGCCGCCAAAGCGCGCAGTGGCCGCAACTGCCAGCTAGCGCTGTTAGCCGGCACGGCCGGATCAACAGCCGTCTCACTGGACTGCATACCTGCTGTGGCTGCCGGGAGCTGGCGCCGCGCGTGACATAACTATTTTCTGGAACTTGCGTTGAGGAGTAAACATTGTGACATCTTTAGCTGATGAAGAGAGCGTGTCCACGCCCAGCAAAATCTCGGGGCCCGGATTATGGGTCGCCCCGCTGATATTTGCCCTGGGTGCGCTGTACCTGTCGACCCTGGTGCCCAGCATCGAGATCGCCTGGGTTACAGCCATGCTGCTACTGACCATTTACCTGTTTGCCTTTGAAGTTGTCAGCGTCGACCTTGCAGCAATCACAATCATGGTACTGCTGGGGCTGTCATCCCTGCTGGCGCCCATCATGGGGCTGGAGCAGGGACTGGTGGATACCCGGCACCTGTTCGACGGTTTTTCCAGTAACGCGGTCATGTCGATCATTGCCGTCATGATCATCGGGGCCGGCCTCGACAAGACCGGCATCATGAGCAAGGTTGCGGGTTTCATCCTGCGGGTGGGTGGCACCGGAGAGGCGCGCATCATTCCGATTATTTCCGGTACGGTCGGCATCATTTCCAGCTTCATGCAGAACGTGGGTGCAGCAGCGCTGTTTCTGCCGGTGGTCAGCCGCATCTCGGCGCGATCCGGCCTGCCGATGTCGCGGCTGCTGATGCCGATGGGCTTCTGCGCCATTCTCGGCGGCACAGTGACCATGGTGGGCTCCAGTCCGCTGATCCTGCTGAACGACCTGATGCTGACTTCAAACAAGGCACTGCCGGCCGACCAGCACATGGAGGCCTGGTCGCTGTTCTCGGTGACCCCGATCGGGCTGGTACTGGTGGCAACAGGCATCCTCTACTTCGTCCTGGCGGGACGTTATGTACTGCCCAAGGACGTGAGCAGCAAGGGCACCACCTCCAGCAACACCATGCAGTATTTCCAGGACGTGTACGGACTCGACTACAGCCTGTTCGAGGTAGTGGTGCCTTCGGAGAGCAGCCTGGTTGGCAAGAACCTGGACGATGTCGAGCAGCAGGAGCGCATTCGGGTCATCGCCGCGCTGTGCCAAGAGGAAGTGTGCATTGGACCGGGCAGCCTGGCGCGTGATGTCGGCATCGAACCGGGTACCGTACTGGGTATCCTGGCTGCGCCCTACAATCTGAAGGCCTTCGTCGAACACTATAACCTGAAGTTACGCAGGGATATCGAGACCTTCACCGAGGCGCTGGCAGCCACCCGTTCCGGTATTGCCGAGGTAGTTATTCCGCCGGGTTCCAGTCTTGTTGGCAAGAGTGCACGTGACGTCTGGTTGCGCAAGACCTACGGCATCGCCATGGTGGCGCTGCATCGCAATGGTGAAACGCTGCGCGAGGGTGAAGGGATACGCGACCTGCCGCTGCAGGCCGGTGATACCCTCGTGGTGCACACCACCTGGGAGGCGCTGGCGCGGCTGGAGCAGAACCGTAACTTCGTGGTGGTTACCACAGAGTTCCCGCACGAGGAGATGCGCCCGAAGAAGGTTTACTGGGCAGGGCTGTTCTTCGCGATTGCCCTGTTCATGGTGCTGTTCACCGATATCCGTCTTTCGATCGCCCTGTTGACCGGCGCCGTAGGCATGATCCTGTCGGGAGTGCTGTCGGTGGAGGAGGCCTACAAGGCAGTCAGCTGGAAGACAGTATTCCTGCTGGCATCACTGATCCCGCTGGGTCTTGCCGTGGAAACCTCTGGCACCGCCAAGTGGATTGCGGAGCAGACCCTTGCCGTGGTCGGGCATATGCCCTTGTGGGTGATCCAGTCCGCCGTTGCCGTGCTGGCGACTTTCTTTACCCTGGTGATGTCGAACGTCGGCGCTACCGTGCTGCTGGTGCCGCTGGCAGTGAACATCGCCATCGGGGCCGGTGCCAACCCGGCAGTGTTCGCACTCACGGTTGCCATTGCCACCTCGAACTCCTTCCTGATTCCCACACACCAGGTGAATGCCCTGATCATGGGGCCGGGCGGCTACCGTGTCGCTGACTTCATGCGCGCAGGCGGCATCATGACGCTGCTGTTCCTTGTGGTGTCGATGCTGATGCTCAACCTGATCTTCTGAGAAACCGGATTATGGACGTCACTCCAATCACCGAAACACTTGTCTGGAATACCCCGATGGCGGTATCCGCAGTCATCCTGATTGCCACCTTCATCGGCATCTTCACCGAGGGGGTGCACGGGTTTCACCGCACCAAGTTTGCCATGGGCGGCGCTGCACTCATGGTACTGTGCGGCCAGTATTTCGGGTTTTACAGCCCGCAACTTGCGGTCGAAGCCATCGACTGGAACGTGGTGTTTCTGCTTGGTGGCATGATGACCATCGTTGCCATCATGATCCCGACCGGCGGCTTCCAGGCGCTGGCCTACCGCATCGCCGACCTCAGTCGTGGCCGCCTGTTTCTGTTGATGGTCATGCTGGGCACGGCGGTGACAGTGATCTCCCTGCTGCTGGACAATGTCACCACGGTGGTCATCTTTGGTCCGCTGATCGTACTGATCTGCCAGGCGCTGAAGGTAAGCCCCGTACCCTACCTGCTGGGCGCTGCCCTGCTGTCGGACACCGGCGGTGTGGCTACCCTGGTGGGCGACCCGCCCAACCTGATGATCGGCTCGGCGGCCGGGATCGACTTCAACACCTTCCTGATTCACATGGGCGGGATCGTACTGGTCGCCTGGGTCACAATCCTGTTTGCCCAGAAGTGGCTGTTTGCCAGAGAGTTGTCCGTAATCCCCGAAAAGCAGGATTTTTCTGACAAGGGTGAAATCAAGGACCCGCATACCTGGTACGCAGCCGTGGCAGTGCTTGCGCTTATGATCGTACTGTTCATCCTGCACCACTCACTGGGCTGGGAACCCTGGTTTGTGGCCGCGATCGGCCTGACACTGCTTGTTTTTATCGGCCGTAGCGTGGAGCTGGATGAGTCGTTTGAAGATGTCGAGATGTCGCTGCTGATGTTTTTCATCTCCCTGTTCGTGGTCGTCGGCGGTGTGGAGCAGAGTCATTTTCTCGAATACCTTGGCCAGTTCATCCAGCCTTTCGTGGCGCATGACCTGCTGATCGCGTCGCTGCTGTTGATGTGGATTGCGGCCATCCTCTCCGCCATGATCGATAACATACCCTTTACTGCCGCGATGGTTCCCATCATTCTCGGCATGGAGCAGCAGGGGATCAACGTAGCGCCACTGTGGTGGTCGTTGGCGATTGGTGTGGGTATGGGCGGGAACGGGACCCACCTGGGTTCCACGGCCAACGTATTCATCGTGACGCTTTCCGAACGACTGGCCAAGGATACCGGGGACGAGAGCCTGCGCATCACGCCGGGACTGTGGTTTCGCAAGGGCACGCCGGCAATGCTGCTGACACTGACCAGTTCCTCGATTGTCATGTGGCTGTTCTTCGGTTTCTTTAGCAAACCGCTGTGATGCGGCCGGACGTCGCAGCCGTGGGTAATGCCGGATATGTCGGTGACAGCCGCACAAGGTATGGTTCGTTCCGGGTGAGCAAACGCCAGTCTGCAGGTTGTTGCTGTCGCAGCGGGAGTGACTGTTGAAGACCCTGCGCAATATACTCAGGACCATGGGCGAGGCACTGACACTCGCCGATGCCGGAGAGATGCTTGGCGAGGCTGGCAAGAATGCCGTCCTCGGGCGTTTCCGGGGCAGTTACCCGGAGGCGCCGGACGCCGTGCTCCCGAGGATTATTGTCGCCAGCGACCAGCATTTCACGCCGGGGATACTGGCGCAGGGCATTGAACTGTGCAACGAGAACAGGGCAATGCTGGACCTGCTGTACATTTCCCGCGGGGAGGGTGACCGCACGCTTACGCTGGCCGAGGTGCTGCCCAGGCTGGCCTGCGAAACCGGGCTTGATTTCCAGGTGACGCGCCGCCAGGGTGATCTGCTTGTGGAGGTTGATACCTACCTGCGTGTGCGGCGCGATACCCTGATCATACTGATCCAGGTCGGAGAGGATCTGCGGCGGCG
>JASFOC010000245.1:0-4700 GCA_050116715.1 Gammaproteobacteria bacterium | reverse complement strand
CCAGTGCGTTCTCGATGGTTTCGTCCTGTTGCCCGAGAACGGCGCCGATCCGGGCGGCGGCCTGGAACAGTCGGGCCGTTTTCCGGCTGACAACATCCATGTAGCGTGATTCTGTCGTTTCCGCATCATGGCAGTTGAGTAACTGCAGGACTTCACCCTCGGCAATGGTGTTCGTGGTATGCGACATGATATCCATGATGCGCATGTCGTTGGCGTTCACCATCATTTCAAAGGCACGGGAATAGAGAAAATCGCCAACCAGCACACTGGCTTCATTGCCCCACACCGCATTTGCGGTGACATTACCGCGCCGTAACTGCGAGGCATCGACGACATCATCATGCAGCAGGGTAGCGGTGTGAATGAATTCAATGACGGCCGCCATGTTGATATGCTGTTTGCCGCGGTAATTGCAGGCATTGGCTGCCAGCAGGACCAGCATCGGGCGCAGCCGTTTGCCGCCACTGTTAATAATGTAATGCGACAGCTGGTTGATCAGCGCGACATCACTGCTGAGGCTGGCTCGAATCAGTTCGTTTACTGCCTGCAGGTCCGCGTCGAGCAGTTCTTTTAGTGCCTCGATGCCTGGTTTTTCCTTATGATTATTAACGAGTTTTAGCATGGCTGTGGGTTTGGGGTGGAATGATTGGCTGGTTTGCAGGCCTGTTTTGATAATTTGTCAAGTTTAACGGGGTTATCCGTCTTGTGCCAGAAGGGATTTGATTGACCTGTGCGGGCGCAATCATTAGAATAAGCGGCCTTTTTCGACAATGCTGTTGATGCGTTTGGAGTTTCTGACATGTATGCGGTAATCAAGACGGGCGGAAAGCAGTATCGCGTTTCCCAGGGAGACACGTTGCGGGTAGAAAAGCTGGATGCCGGTGCCGGTGATTCGGTTGATTTTGACGAGGTTCTGATGGTGGGTGAGGGTGCAGATGTTCGCATCGGCACGCCGCTCCTCGATGGCGGCAAGGTAACTGCCACCGTCAAGGGCCATGGCCGCGGCAAGAAGGTCGAGATCATCAAGTTCCGCAGGCGCAAGCATCACATGAAGCGCATGGGGCATCGTCAGGACTACACAGAATTGGAAATCACCGGGATTTCAGGTTGATCTCCGGTTGCAGAGGACTTAATTAAATGGCACATAAAAAAGCAGGCGGCAGCACCCGTAACGGCCGCGACTCGGAATCGAAGCGACTTGGCGTCAAGCGTTTTGGCGGCGAGACCGTGGTGGCCGGCAACATCCTGGTGCGGCAGCGTGGCACCCGTTTTCATCCAGGTACGAATGTAGGCTGCGGCAAGGATCACACCCTGTATGCAAAGGCCGACGGCACGGTGGCTTTCGTGCAGCGAGGCGCCCGCAAGCGCAAGTTTATCGATGTGGTTACCGGCTGAGACCACCACCCGCCGCATCCAGACAGCCCCGCCACAGTGCGGGGTTTTTTGTGTGATGCCGCGACTCGCAAGCCGGATGCTGTTATCACCTGCCGCTTTACCCGCGACAATGCAATCATGAAATTTATTGATGAAGCCAGCATAGACGTTCGCGCCGGTGACGGTGGCAATGGTTGTGTGAGCTTCCGGCGCGAGAAGTATATTCCGCATGGCGGCCCCGACGGAGGTGATGGCGGGGATGGTGGCAGTGTTATCCTGGAAGCCGACAGCAGTGTGAACACACTGGTGGATTTCCGGCATAACCGTAAATTCATGGCGGAGCGAGGCGAGAACGGTCGCGGGCGTAACTGTACCGGCAAGTCCGGTGAGGACCTGGTCGTCAAGGTGCCAGTCGGTACCGTAGTGCACGAGGCGGATACCGGTGAGCTGATCGGCGATCTGGTACACGACGGCCAGCGCCTGGTTGTCGCCAGGGGCGGCTTTCATGGTCTCGGTAATACGCGCTTCAAGAGTTCGACCAACCGCACGCCACGCCAGTCGAAACCGGGTACGCCGGGCGAAGCGCGCCGTCTGCAGCTGGAGATGAAATTGCTGGCAGATGTCGGTTTGCTCGGCTTGCCGAATGCCGGCAAGTCCACCCTGATACGCGCGGTCTCCGCTGCACGCCCCAAGGTGGCCGATTACCCGTTCACGACGCTCTATCCCAATCTTGGCGTGGTCAGGGCATCGGCGCATCGCAGTTTTGTCATGGCCGATATCCCGGGCCTGATCGAGGGCGCTGCAGAAGGCGCCGGTCTGGGTGTGCAGTTTCTCAAGCATCTCTCCAGGACCCGGCTGTTGCTGCACCTGGTCGATATGGGGCCGCTGGCTGACCCGGTGGCGGATGTCGCAGCCATTGCCTCCGAACTGGTACGTTTCAGCCCTGAGCTGGCTGCACGCGAACGCTGGCTGGTGCTGAACAAGATCGACCTGTTACCGGAGTCGGAGCGGGAGCAGCGTTGCAGGGAAGTGGTTGCAGCGCTGCAGTGGCAGGGGCCTGTATTCGGGATTTCTGCGCTGGCGGCAGATGGCACCGACAGGCTGGTGCAGGCAGTCATGGATTTCATCGAAACGAGTCGCGCCGTGGAAGATACACCGGATGCAGGTTAATCTTCGCTTCACGATTGTCCCCGTGCCAGCGTGCCGGGCAGAACAAGTTCAGCTGTGTGCTAACGGGTGATGTCAGAAAAAGTCAAAATCAGCGGGTGCAAACGCTGGGTTGTCAAGATAGGCAGTGCCCTGTTGACCAATGACGGCCAGGGTCTGGCGCTGGAGTCGATTGACAGCTGGGTCGAGCAAATGGCGGGCCTGCGAGAAAAGGGTCACGAGGTTCTGCTGGTGTCTTCCGGTGCTGTCGCAGAGGGCATGACCCGGCTGGGATGGAGCAAACGCCCGCATGCCCTGCACGAGTTGCAGGCCGCGGCGGCTGTCGGGCAGATGGGCCTGGTCCAGGCGTATGAATCGCGTTTTATGCGCTATGGCCTGCATACCGCCCAGGTGCTGTTGACGCATGACGACCTCGCTGACCGCCAGCGTTACCTGAATGCGCGCAGTACCCTGCGCACCCTGTTGTCACTGGGCGTGATTCCGGTCGTGAACGAGAACGACACTGTCGCGACCGAGGAAATCCGCTTTGGCGACAACGACACCCTGTCTGCGCTGGTTGCGAACCTGGTGGAGGCGGACCTGCTTGTGTTCCTCACGGACCAGACAGGGATGCTGGACAGTGATCCACGCAGTAATCCCGATGCTACCCTTGTGGCCGAGGCGCAGGCGGGCGATGTCCGCCTCGAGGCGATGGCAAGCGGCAGCGGCGGGGCGCTGGGGCGGGGTGGCATGCTGACCAAGGTCAGGGCTGCAGCGCGTGCCGCCCGCTCCGGTACCCTGACCCTGATCGCGTCGGGCAGGGAGCCCGCTATACTGCAGCGCCTTGCCGCGGACGAGGCGCTGGGTACCCGTCTGTATCCGGTCTGCAAACCGTTCGCGGCGCGCAAACGCTGGCTCGCTGGACGTCTGCAGGTGCGCGGCCGGTTGCTCCTCGATGCCGGTGCTGTGAACGTGTTGCGCGAGGCTGGGCGCAGCCTGTTACCCGTCGGGGTTACCCGGGTTGATGGCGAATTCGGTCGTGGTGACCTGGTCGTCTGTATCAGCCCCGGCGGCGAGGAAGTGGCACGTGGCCTGGTGAACTACAGTGCCGCTGATGCCCGCCGGATTATCGGGCAACCGAGCAGCCGCATCGAAGCGCTGCTCGGGTATGTCGACGAGCCCGAGTTGATCCATCGCGACAATCTTGTGGTGGTCTAGACAGATATCATGGCCACGGAAAGACCATGGCCACGGAAAGACAAGGAAAAATTTTCAGGCAACGCTGAATCAGTCGTCACCCCGGCGAAGGTTGGGCTCATGTTTGTTTATTTGCCCGGATGGCCCGCTGCGCTCACCCTGCGGGCCGCACTCCGGGCGTTCAATGCGCCTTGCGCTTTACTCCGGTATGCGCCGGGATTACCCCCGGGATTTGTTCAGAGCAGCATGTATATCGTGTTTTTTCTTTCCCTGTTCTTCCGTGGCAATCAAGAAATACTGGCGTTCAACTCGAAACCGGGAACGACCAATAAAAAAGCCGGTCGGCGACCGGCTTTCTGGACGGCATGGCTGCAGCGCGTCAGATGTTGCGGATGTGCTGGTTAAGGCGGCTCTTGTGGCGTGCTGCCTTGTTTGCGTGGATC
Source organism: Gammaproteobacteria bacterium (assembly GCA_050116715.1). Lineage (GTDB taxonomy): Bacteria > Pseudomonadota > Gammaproteobacteria > UBA9214 > UBA9214 > UBA9214. Next base: position 540 of record JASFOC010000245.1, on the reverse strand, counting down.
AGCCCTTTGCTTGCGGCGCTGTCGATGACAGGAACAGCCGCGGCGTAGGCCTGGCTTGCAGCCTCACGGTCTCCGGCATTGATTGCGGCGATAACCTTTTTGATGGAAGTGCGCATACCGGACTTCTGACTGGTATTCCGCTGGCGGCGTTTTTCGGCCTGCCGTGCGCGCTTGATTGCTTGTGGTGAATTTGCCAAGGAACGACTCCTGCAATACATCATACGAAAGACCGCGTACTATCCGGATTTCAGATGCTTTTGTCAATAACGAAAGGCCGGGAAGGGGCCGCAGTGGCACAGCGCCGGAAATCGACGGATGCGGGTTGCTGCCGGTATTCGATGCGCAATCCGGGGGGGGCTGATAAGCTAATGTTTCCGAGACATTCTCCCCTTGATATCTGGATATTTTGAACTGGGCATGGATCTTCCCTTCATTCGGGAGCGGGGTACTGTTGGCGTATGAGCCATAACTTGTTGAAAAATACGGCTATCGTGGGCAGCATGACCTTGATTTCCCGGGCCCTCGGGCTGTTACGCGACA
>JASFOC010000244.1:0-4710 GCA_050116715.1 Gammaproteobacteria bacterium | reverse complement strand
CGCCCCAGGTTTTTTTCCAGTTCATCCGGTTCCAGTAGCAGGGGCAACCTGTCAGCTGTCATGACTTTTTCCCGGTGTTCGGTATCAGGGTTTCAAGGAGTTCTATCCAGTGCTTCACCGGAACCATGGCATGGTTCTCCATGTGCATCAGGCAACCGATATTCGCCGTCGCAATCAGATCCGGTTTTCCGCCCTGCAGGGCTTCCAGTTTGTTGTCGCGCAGGACGCCGGCCATGCCGGGTTGCAGGATCGAGTAGGTACCGGCAGAGCCGCAGCAGAGGTGGCTGTCCATGACCGGCGTCAGCACGTAGCCGAGCCTTGTCAGCAGGCGCTCGACAACGCCGTTGATGCCCTGGCCGTGCTGCAGGGTGCAGGGCGAGTGAAACGCAACCTTTTGCCCGGAATCACTGTGACCCAGCACCTGTTCCGCTGTGTCGATATCGATGACTTCGCTGATGTCCCTGGCCAGGGCGCTGACGCGGGCTGCCTTGTCGGCATAGTCAGTCTCCGCGAGCAGCCGGCCATAGTCCTTGACCATGGGGGCGCAGCCGCTGGCCGTCACGATAATCGCCTCTGCGCCCTGCTCGATCGCCGGCCACCATGCATCGATGTTGTTGCGTATGAAAGCCTGTGCCTCGTCGGTCGCAGACAGGTGCTGGCTGAGTGCGCCGCAACAGCCGGCATTCTTTGCGACGCGGGTGTTGATGCCCAGCGCATCCAGCACCCGGCGTGTCGCCGCGTTGATTTGCGGGGCGAGTGCCGGCTGCACGCAACCGTCCAGCAGCAGCATCGTGCGGGCATGGTTGATTGAAGTGCTGACAGGCGCAGCCCTGTGTCTGGCGGGGATGCGTTGCCTGAACGCTGCCGGCAGCAGGGGCCTCACCAGTTGTCCCGCTCGCAGCAGTGGCGTAAAGCGCGCCGGCCACGGCAGCACCAGTCGCAGCGCACGGCGCAGCATGCGCTCCGAAAGCCTGCGGGGCAGGCGTTTCTCGATGATCTCCCGGCCGGTATCCAGCAGCAAATGGTAGTCCACGCCGGACGGGCAGGTGGTTTCACAGGCGCGGCAGGTCAGGCAGCGGTCCAGGTGCAGCCGGTTGCGCTCGGTGGGCGTCTTGCCTTCAAGTACCTGCTTGATCTGATAGATGCGCCCGCGCGGTCCATCCAGTTCGTCGCCGGTCAGCTGGTAGGTCGGGCAGGTCGCGTTGCAGAAACCGCAGTGCACGCAATTGCGCAGGATTTCGTCGGCAACCTGTCCGGTTGTTGTGTTGAGCAGGTCTTTCGGCAGCGCGGTTTGCATGGCTAGAGTTCCGCGTACAGGCGACCGGGGTTGAGAATCCCGGCAGGGTCGAAACTCTGCTTGAGACGTCGCTGCAGTGCGAGCATACCGGGCGGCAGCGGCTGAAACACTGTGCCGTTGTGATCGCCGTTCCGGTACAGGGTGGCGTGGCCACCGGTTGCCAGGAGGGCGTTGCGAACCTGCCCGTCTGACGCATGCGTCTTCAACCAGCGTTGCGCGCCGCCCCAGTCCAGCAACTGTTCTCCTTCGATGCCGATTGCGGCTGCAGCCGGTGGCACCGACAGCCGCCACAGGGGGGTGTCGTCCTGGAAGAAGGGCAGTTGCTGTTCGCGCAGCGCCTGCCAGAAACCAGGGCCATCATCGCAGCTGTCGCCACCGATCGTTTCAGCCGCAGCCGCCACGCCCTGTGCCGAACCGGAGAGCCGCAGGTACAACCGGCCATCGCTGTGGCAGGCGCCGGACAATGGCAGTGGCTGACCTGCCCAGCGGTTGCAGCGCAGGACCGCCTCGTCGGCAGTACAGGCTTGCTGCAGGGTGACCTCGGCTTCCGGCCGGGGCATAACCTTCAGGTGGACATCGAGCAGCACGGCAAGCGTGCCCAGTGAACCCGTCAGCAGGCGCGACAGGTCGTAGCCGGCGACGTTCTTCATGACCTGGCCGCCGAGTCGCAGGCGTTCACCCTTGCCATTGAGACAGTTAACGCCCAGCACGAAATCACGTGCCGCGCCTGCATAGGGTCGCCGTGGTCCCGACAGGCCGCAGGCGATGGTGCCGCCCAGCGTGGCCGTGGTGCCGAAATGCGGCGGTTCAAAGGCCAGCATCTGTCCTTCCTGCGCCAGCACCGCTTCCAGTTCCGCAAGCGCTGTGCCGGCACGCGCCGAGATGACCAGTTCCGCCGGGGTGTAGTCAATCACGCCGCTGTGATCGCCAATCCGGCAGGGCTGGCCTTCACAGGTTCGTCCATAAAAGGCCTTGCTGCCGCCGCCCTGGATTGCAAGCGGGGTGGCATTGGCTGTGGCGGACTGCAGCTGCTCGATCAGGGTTTGTTGGCAGGTCATGACGGGGCTGTGGTCAGCTGTTTCAGAAGCGTTCCAGCTCGGGGTGTGGCAGCTGGCCATGATGTACGTGCATGGCGCCGAATTCCGCACAGCGATGCAGCGTGGGAATCGCCTTGCCGGGATTAAGCAGGTTGTGCGGATCGAATGCCTGCTTCACGGCATGGAACTGCTGCAACTCCGCCTCGTTGAACTGCACGCACATCTGGTTGATCTTCTCCAGACCGACGCCATGTTCGCCGGTGATGGTACCGCCGACCGCCACGCACAGCTCCAGGATCCTGCCGCCGAGTTCCTCGGTGCGTTCCAGTTCGCCGGGCTGGTTGGCATCGTAGAGAATCAGCGGGTGCAGGTTGCCGTCACCCGCGTGGAAGACGTTGCAGATCGGCAGGCCGTACTCGGCGGAGAGTTCCGTGATGCGGTTCAGTACGGTTGCCAGGTGCTTGCGGGGAATCGTTCCATCCATGCAGTAATAGTCTGGCGACAGCCGCCCCATGGCCGGGAACGCGGCCTTCCTGCCCGCCCAGAAACGCTGGCGTTCTGCCTCGTCGTGCGAGACGCGCAGCGTGGTTGCCCCGGCATCCCGGTATACCTGGCTGACATGATCGATCTGGGCGGTAACATCTTCCTGCGAGCCATCCAGTTCGCACAGCAGGATCGCATTGGCATCTTCAGGATAACCGGTGTCGATAAACCTGCGTACGGCATGAATCGCCGGCTTGTCCAGCAGTTCCAGTCCGGCGGGAATGATGCCGCTCGCGATGGTTGCCGTTACGGCAGCGCCGGCCGCATCGACCGAATCAAAGGCAGCCAGTACCACCTGTGCGGCGGCCGGCTTCGGCAGCAGCTTGACCGTGACCTCGTAAATGATGCCGAGCAGCCCCTCGGAACCGGTCAGCAGCGCGAGCAGGTCGTAGCCCGGGCTGTCGAGTGCAGGGCCGCCAATCGTAAGCGCTTCACCATCGATGGTCAGGATTTCCAGTGCCTGGATGTTGTGCGTGGTCAGGCCGTACTTGAGGCAATGCACGCCGCCGGCATTTTCCGCGACATTGCCGCCGATGGAACAGGCGATCTGTGACGAGGGGTCGGGTGCGTAGTACAGGCCGTGCGGGGCGGCCGCGCTGGAGATGGCCAGGTTGGTGACGCCGGGTTGTACCCGCGCAGTGCGGTTCAGGGTGTCGATCTCCAGGATGCGGTTGAACCGTGCCAGGCTGAGTAGCACACCGTTGCCGAGCGGCATGGCGCCGCCGGACAGACCGGTCCCGGAACCCCGCGCGACGACCGGTACCTCGTGCTGGGCACACAGGCGCAAGGTGGTCTGCAGCTGCTGCAGCGTTTCGGGAATGACCACGACCATTGGCAACTGGCGATATGCAGACAATGCGTCGCATTCATAGGGGCGCAATTCATCCGTTTGTGAAAGGATGCAGTTTGCCGGAAGCTGTTTTTGCAGCAGCTGTATAAACGTCTCTTGGTGCATGAATGCGGGCTTGTGTCAAGCGTTGAAGTCAGATCAAGATCGGGGGATTATCGCCGATAGCGCGGGAAATAGCAGTATTCAGTCGGAACTATTGCCGCAGTCATCAGCAGCCAGCATGTTACTATACGAACATGGATTCAGCACTTGGACAATATGCGCATCATGGCATTCCACCGGTCAGTTTTGCAGGCCTGATGGAATTGTACGAGTGCAATTACATCCGCATGCGCAACCTGGTTCCGGACAGCGACGCCTTGCCTGACGCAGTGGTTTCACGCATCGACGGCGTACTCGACCTGCATCTGCGTGTTATCGAGCGCTGCAAATTCACCACCACGTTCAATATCACCTACTTTTTCGAGGATGCCGCCGGCAGTTTTCCTGCGCCGGATATCCAGGTGCGTATCTATCACGACGCCCAGGTCGGTGAGGTGGTTTCCTGTGGCCGCCGCCGTGGCGTACGTCATGCCTGCTACAACCGCATGTGTAACAGCTACTCCCTGGCGGAGAAATGGCGCATGAACCGGTTTCTGCAGAAATGGCTGGGATATTGCCTGATGCAGGGTCATCGCTTCACACCGGAACGGGTCATCGTGCCTGCCGGGCATACCCTGACTGAAGTCGAGGATGCCTTGCTTATTGTTGAATCCTGAGGGTTTTCAGCACCGGTATATCCCCATTGAGCAGTATCCCGAGACTTGCGCCTCCCGTTGGTCTGTCGCATACTTAGTACCTGAGCAATTTACTCGGTTATTATGCCGGGGACTTTCCGGTCCTGCGCGGACAAACAGGTACACAAAATGCGGCTATCAACCAAGGGACGTTATGCAGTCACCGCCATGCTGGATCTGGCCATCCACCATGCGGAAGGCCCGGTG